>DOVB01000236.1 GCA_003520285.1 Halieaceae bacterium | reverse complement strand
ATTTTAGAGAATCACTGGACCGAATTCGGTCGAGATTTTTTCACGCGACATGACTACGAGGGCATTGACAGTGCTCGCGCAGAGCAGCTTATGGCTGAGCTCGATGCCAAGCTCGCTAACTTAGCAGGACAGGACTACGCCGGGTTTCGTGTGATCCAAGCAGATCAATTTGCTTATAAAGACCCCGTCGATGGCTCGGTCTCTGAGGGGCAAGGCTATCGTATCTTGCTCGAGGATCAGGCTCGGATAGTGATTCGTTTGTCAGGAACAGGCACGTCGGGAGCAACGCTTAGACTGTACTACGACCAGTACTCGTCGGACCCGGCGACCTATAGCCTGTGTCCACAACATTTTTTGGCGCCTTTGTTCAAGGTGGCCGAGCAGATCTTGGGCTTGAGCGCACGCATCGATCGCCAAGCCCCAGATGTCATCACTTAGATCCTGCTGCTACTGGTTTGGTTGACGATATTGCCTGTTCGCGGGCAGAAACGGTGAGTGGTAGTAGCTCAAAGTGCACCGTGATTGCGGCTGAAATTTCGATCTGCCCGGGGAGTTGGGAGTGCGCGCCTGCTTGAGCGTCTGCTGCTATGGCAACCCTCATTTCTCGCAAAGGTTGAGGAGATGAGTGATCAATAGCGTTGATGGCAATCGGGTTTCCCACCCGCATCTTGGCGGTGGTGGCGAGTATTTCGGCCCGACTCTGTGCATTTCGCATAGCACCGGCGAGAACATTGTGGTGCAGCTCTGCGTGATCGCTGTGAAATAGAATAGGTGCCGAAACCTGCGTAATACCTTGTGCTAGACCGCCTTCGATCAGCGTTTGCAGGGTCGTTAAATCGGTGACGGTGATTCGGATCGACTGAGCAGCACGATACGCTCTAAGCCGCTGGGTGTTGGCGGTCTGGTCCCACTCATAAACTGGGTCAATTGAAAGGGTAGACGAGGTCAACAGGGTCGGGTCTATGCCCTGATCCAGTAAAAACGTGAGCGTTGCCGTGGTAATGGTTTGCACACGCTTTTGTGCAGAGCTCGGAGACGCACTTTCGCTGTCGGCGCTCAAGGTCAGATAAGCCCGATTAGGCGTGACTCGCTGAGACGCCTCGCCATTAACGGCAACAAAAGACGTTGTTGGTGCGGGTATCTCGCTTGCAACCGTGCCTATCGCAATTACCAGAGCGAAGAGTGAAGAAGACAAGGATAAGATTGGTCGACACGTCATAGTAAAACCTTTTTAGGGTGTGTTGGTCGCTTTAAGAGTCCCGATTGTCGTAGTGAGCGTAGCAGGTCTTTCTGTAAGTGCACTAGTATCAAAGCTTGCACCCTGATAGAACAGCAGGCAAGCTTGTCGAATAACAATAGTCAGATCATAAGAATAGTGCCTATGCCTGTGGTTAATCGTCACCCCTTTGTAAGGCGACTGATCGAAAATCGCGACAGCCAGTTCTGGTTCTTGCAGTTCTTGGGCTGGAGTGGGCTCTCTGTCATCAGTTATTTCAGCCTGAACCTTTGGTACGATCAGCCCGAGCTCAGCTATGTGGCTCACAACTTATTGCAATCCTTGGTGGGTGCCTTGGTGACCTGGCCCATGCGTTATCTGATCAAACGCTGTTGGGATATGAGCTGGTTGCGCCGTTTGGTCTCGGTCGCTTTTATCGTGCTGTCCTTCGCAGCTCTGTGGTCGGTTTTGCGGTTATCTCTTTTCTTGTTACTCACCGACGAGACCAATTTGTGGCGTGACTTTGGCGGCTGGCTGTTCCCTTCAATTTTTATTTTTCTGTGCTGGACGGCGTTATATCACGGCATTAAGTACTATCAGCTGGCGCAGCATGAGCATGCGGTTCTGATGCAGATGGCGGCTGACCGGAATGAACAGTCGATGCGTCTCGCTCAGGCAGAGGCGGCGGCGCGGGCGGCTCAGCTGACGATGTTACGATATCAACTCAACCCTCATTTTTTGTTCAATACTTTGAATGCCCTACAGGGCTTAGTGGCTACTGGCGCCAACACGAGAGCGAGCCACATGATTGCGGAGCTGGGTCATTTCTTGCGGTATTCGCTGCAGAGTGATTCTTTACACTCGGTGTCGGTCGAGCAAGAAATAGAGGCGCTACAAATGTATCTCAGTATCGAGCAAGCGCGTTTTGGAGAGCGCTTATCGGTTCGGGTCGACCTTGACCCCCGAGTCGCGCAAGCTCAGATCCCCAGCATGATTTTGCAGCCGGTTGTAGAGAATGCGATTAAGTATGCCATCGCCCCCTCTGAATCGGGTGGTACGCTAGAAATTAACGCTCTGTTAGAAGATGGCATGTTGGTGTTGACAGTGTCAGATGATGGCCCGGGAATCGCCGATACTGAAGATCTGCCCATTTCCTCAGGGACTGGCGTCGGGCTTCGCAATATCCGAGAGCGACTGGCTAACAGCTATGGCGCAAAAGCGGCGATGTATATCGCCAATCGCGGCGACGGCGGCTTGATGGTGGTGATCCGTTTACCGCTATCTGGCGCATTTGTGCAGGCAGAGGCTTCCTAATGCGAACGCTCATTGTTGATGACGAGCCCTTAGCCAGAGATTACCTGTGCTCTCTCCTAAAGGCCCAATCGGACATTACCATTATCGGGGTTTGTCAGAATGGCCGAGAAGCAATAAAAGCCATTCGTGCCGATCGGCCAGAACTGGTGTTTTTGGATATTCAAATGCCGGGCATGAATGGATTCGACGTGGTGAAGGCGATCCAGGCAGATGACACAATGCCGCTCTTTATTTTTGCCACCGCATTCGATACTTACGCTATTGAAGCATTCGATACTGCGGCGGTTGACTACGTGCTGAAGCCTCTTGATGCGACTCGGTTAAGTCGAGCACTCACCAGAGCGCGTGAACGGTTGGCTAGCATTCCCAAAGGTACTCTGATTTCGGCGGTCGATAAGGCGCTGGGCCGCAACACGGAGCTACAGCCGCGCAGCCAATCACAGCAACAGAAGCTGACCATTCGTGACGGCGGTCAGATACAGCTGGTAGAGTTTGATCACATCGACTGGGTTGATGCGGCGGGTGATTACATGTGTGTTCATGTCGGGCCCAAGACCCATATTATGCGTTGCACGATGGCCGAGTTATCTGATCGATTGAGTTCGGGGCCTTTTGCCCGGATACATCGTTCAACCTTGGTCAATCTAGACAAAGTGACTCACATTACGCCCCTGTCGAAAGGCGAATCGCTCTTGCACTTGGGGGAAGAGACAACGCTTAAGGTAAGCCGTAATTATCGCAAAGCGATTCTGCACTTGTTAAATTAATCCGATTAAACTTTCTATCAATCCACCTTGGCGCAGGACTCCTGTTGATTCGCGCGTGACTGTGTGACCCTTGTTCAATAATCACAGTAATAATGAGAAGGGTCG
>DOVB01000168.1 GCA_003520285.1 Halieaceae bacterium | reverse complement strand
GCTCACCCGAGTCACATCGTGCCGACCTGTCATGGTAATAGATACCAACCCCGCACCGGCTTCTCCGACCACGGTGGCATCCGCCGCCTCTTGCTGCAAAGCCTGCATCTTTTCCTGCATCGCTTGAGCCTGTTTCATCAAGTCGCCCAAATCACCGCCTTTGAACATTATTCACTCCTTGCTTGAATCGTGTCGGTTAACACCACTCCGTCGAGGGTGTCACAGATTGCTTGTACGATCGGATCAGTCTCGAGCGCTCTCGTTGCGCGCTCCATTTGCTCCGCAGATCGCTGTGCTAACCACTGCGAAGGCGTAAGCTCAACCGGCCCAATTTCAATCGTCAGCTGCCTTGAGACACCATCAAAGCGTTGCAGCGCCTCTTGCAGCTTAAACGCATGGGACTCATTATACAGAGACGCGTTGTTCTGATCTAAACGAAAGAGCACCGCGTCAGGGTCGATCTGCACGCACTCACAGTGTGACGCAATATTAAATAGAATGCCGGAAAGGTCTAATCGCTCCATCATTCCTGGCCATGACTCCACCGTCAGCACGAAATCCTCTGCCGCCGTCGCGACGGCGTGCCCGCCTTCAAACTTTTTTGCGGGCTCGGTCTCCTCAAGTGGCTGGTCTCGAGTGTGGATCGATTGCTCTGCCACCGGAGCATCGACCTGCGATTCTATCGCCAACATCTCATGAGAGTGCGTCTGGTCTTCGACCTCTCTGTCTTGAATCCCATTCACCTCGGCGTCGTCAACCTGAGATTGGTTTGGGCGCTCTGGATCTGGCAAGATCAGAGATTGTTCCTTATCAGCATGGACACTCTCGACCCGTGTCTCGCTCGAACCATCGAGCGGCTCTAACATCACATCTTGATCGACAAAGACAGCGGCAGGCTTAAAGGCGATAAGTCGAAGCAGAATCATGTCGAACATCGCCCTTGCATCCGAAGCAAGCAGTAACTCTGAACGCGCCTGTGTCAACATTTGAAAGTAAAGCTGCACATCTTCCGCACTGAGCTGTTGAGTCAGGGCTTGCAACTCATCAAACTCAGGCATCGATGCGTCAAGAGCACTGGGAACCCACTGGTTCAGCGCGATTTGGTGTAACCAGTGCATCAGTGCGTCGAGCGCTTTGGTAAAATCAGCACCGTGGGTCGCCATCAGATCCACGCACGCCAACATTTTTTTTGCATCGCTTTGCGCTAACGCAGACAGCACGGGCAATACGTCGGCTGATGACAGGGTACCCAGCATCGCCGCGACCTCGGAGGCTCTGAGTTGTCCCCCACCATGCGAAATGGCTTGGTCCGTCAAACTGAGGGCATCCCGCATACTCCCCTCTGCTGCGCGCGCAATCGCTGTTAAAGCCGACGCCTCGCTAGTAATGACCTCTCGCTCAAGCACATGGGCGAGATACTCGGCAATGCGCGCTGGACTCAAATTCTTCAGGTGGAACTGCAAGCATCGCGATAAAATGGTCGCTGGCAACTTCTGGGGATCGGTGGTCGCCAACAAAAATTTGGCGTGCTCTGGCGGTTCTTCGAGGGTCTTCAATAAGGCGTTAAAACTGTGTGAAGACAGCATGTGCACTTCGTCGATTAGGTAAATCTTAAATCGCGATCGTGTTGGCGCGTACTGAACATTCTCGAGAAGCTCGCGCGTATCTTCGACTTTAGTGCGAGAGGCGGCATCTACTTCGATCAAGTCGAGACTGCGCCCCTCGGTAATTTCTAGGCAAGACGCACAGGCGCCACAGGGCTCGGAACTAATACCAACGTCGCAGTTAAGACATTTTGCTAGCACCCGCGCTACTGTGGTTTTACCAACGCCGCGCGTACCAGTAAATAGATAAGCATGGTGTAATCGCTCATGATCCAGCGCGTTAATTAGAGCTTTCAGCACGTGCTCCTGACCCACCATTTCGCGGAACACTTGGGGGCGATATTTACGTGCTAGTACCGTGTAGGCCATTGCCGAAACTCTGAATTGAAACCTGCGTCACAGGATACACTAGGGCGGCGGAAACACGAAATGGCGGTCGCCCAAACAGCCACACCTCGGCACACGACGCATTGACTACCGTTGCTCCCTTCCGGGCCTGGCGGGGTTTACCAACTATCGTTGCGAGGGGACCGAATGGACGACCATAGCAACCCTGACTTAGGGCGCGCCATGGTCTCAAAAAAGCACTAGGCATGCAAGCACGCGGGCTTGCTGGGAGCGGCATTATAAGAACAGCGCCCTGTCAGCAAAGGTATCAAGGCCGCCAACAAGTGCAAACGCCACAGATTTCGCTCAGACACGTCCTGTTTTGGTTCAGTAGAAGCCGGCCCTGGATCACTGGCCTGTCACTCACTGTAAAAGCCTTAAGAGCAATCCATATCCCAAGCGTTGACACCGATGTAATAAGCTCTTACATTACGTAAGACGCTCTTACACTCCAAGGAAACCAGCATGATCCGTGAGAACATTTCGAGCCTAACGCTCAGTATTGCCGCGGTGCTGGCAGCATCTGCCCTTACCGTCGCACTGTATGCTCGAACGTCGGAGCCTGTCTTTGACACCAGCCGAGAAGGCCTAGACGCTGAAGCTCTCACTTTCATAAGTCAGTCCAGCTATCAAAAAAACCGGTCTTTTTCGGGCACCGTGATCGCAGAGTATGACGCGACACTGGCCTTCGAACTCGCCGGCACGGTCGTGGCAATGTCATCTCGTGTGGGCGATGTCGTCTCTAAAGGACAAATTGTTGCCCAGCTCGACCGCCGCACCATTGAAGCATCCTTGAAATCAATTCAAGCACAATACGAGCGAGGTTTAGCGCAGAAACGTCTCAGCGACCTTCAACTGCAGCGAGCAACAGAACTTTTGACGAGCGGCGCCATTTCACAGTACCAATTCGACGAGGCCCAACTTAACGCCGACGCCAATACAGCAACCGTTCAAGCCCTGCTTGCTGATATCGAGCTGATCACTGTTAACCAAACCAACACCGAACTCCGATCACCATTTGACGGAGTCATTAACTCTCAGTACTTGAGCGTCGGAGATACGGTCGCTCCGGGGACGCCGGTCTACAGCGTGGCCGCTCTCAGTGGACGTGAGGTCATGATTGGCGTACCAGAGAACGTCATTGATCACCTAGAGCTTGGGCAACAAGTTCAATTGCAGGCTGGTACTGTTGCCGTTGAAGGGCGACTGGTCGGGATCAGCAATACCCTCGATCGCATGACTCGTACCAGAGCACTTAGAATCGAACTCCCCAATACGCTTACGCTGCCGCCGGGCCAAATGATCAACTTGAAACAGACAGTCACTATTGACGAGATCGGTGGATGGCTCCCTATGACTGCGATTACAGAGGGCAACCGGGGCCTGTGGACCGCGTTGAAACTGGTTAGCAATGAAGACGGAAAGCTCATCGCGCAGCAGGCAGCAATTGAGATACTCGATTTCGCTGATGATCAAGTCTACGTTCGCGGCTTACTCACAGACGGTGACCGAGTCGTTGCCGCAGGTACTCACCGCGTCGTGCCGGGCATGATTGTGATTCCAACGGATGCTCGCTGATGATTGCTGAAAAACTCTATGATAACCGGCGTTACTTAACCCTAGTCCTGGTCGTCATCATTGCGGTGAGTCTGAACGCCTTTCAGCAA
Source organism: Halieaceae bacterium (assembly GCA_003520285.1). GTDB lineage: Bacteria > Pseudomonadota > Gammaproteobacteria > Pseudomonadales > Halieaceae > Aequoribacter. Next base: position 3,724 of record DOVB01000168.1, on the reverse strand, counting down.
CTCGGGCGCCAAGAAGACCCCACCATGCCGAACTTTGTGGCGACCGTCACGACGGTATTCCCGGGCGCCACGCCGGACCGAGTGGAAGCTCTGGTCACCCGTCCTATAGAAGAAGAGTTGCGGCAAATTTCCGAGATCCAAGATATTACCTCTGTCAGTAATGCTGGAATTTCATTTATTAACCTGCGACTGACTGACTTCCTTGATGATGCCGAAATGGAAGTCACCTGGGGCGAAATTCGAGACGCACTCGCCGCCGCCAGTTTGTTATTTCCCGAGGGCGCTCACGAACCTATTTTCGATGATGACCGGCTGTTGTCGTATACCACAATCGTTGCAATATCGAGCCAGCAAGAGGGGCTACCTGCGGGAATCAAGAGCAGAGCTGCGCATAACTTTGCCGATTTTGCTCGCAATTTTCCCGGCACTCGACTCGCTCATGTGTACGGTGATGCCGATGAAGAGGTACTTGTCTCGGTAGATCAAAGTCAATTGCTTTCGCGCGGACTCACTCTCGCTGACGTGATGAGAGCGATCCAAACCGCAGACCCTAAACGCCCAGCAGGTCAGACTCAGGGCACGGGTAATAACCTCTTAGTAGAGCTCCACAGCCAATTTGACCATGCTGCCGATCTAGGGCAACTGGTCATCCAAACAAGTACCGATGGCTCTGTCACTCGACTTACTGACATCGCCACACTGACCAAACAACCCAAAGCGCCGGCTTCAAGTATTGTGCTCACAGAGGGCAAACGGGGAATCTTGGTCGGGGTTGCAGCACAACCTAACTTACAGTTTGATCGATGGAGTCGTGACTTCGCGCAAGCGGTAAGGACCTACGCTGCGACTCGCGGCGACGGCTTAGACTTCGAGATTACCTATGATCAAGGCGAGTACGTTACCGATCGACTCATGAGTGTTCTTATTAATTTGATCGTAGGGGTTAGTCTCGTCATCGCAGTACTTTTCATTACGCTGGGATGGCGAGCAGCGCTCGTCGTTTCGATGATATTACCACTTTGCGCGCTGACCTCGCTGACCATCATGCAACTCATCGGGATGCCTTTGCATCAAATGTCGGTCACTGGATTAATCGTTGCTCTTGGGCTTCTAGTTGACGGCTCGATCGTGATGACCGACGAACTGCGCAAGCGATTGCAAGCTGGTTCGAGTCGACGGCTCGCCATCAAAGAGAGCGTCCACAGACTGCGGGTCCCCCTCTTAGCCTCGACTGGCACCACCGTATTGACGTTCTTACCGCTAGCGCTGCTCCCTGGACCAGCTGGGAGTTTCATGGGGTCTATTGCGACGGCAGTGATCATTATGCTGCTGACCTCGCTCGTCCTGGCACTTGCGATTACGCCGGTGTTAGCGGCCAAGTTGCTTCCTGATGGCGATCGCACTGGCTTCTTGGCGCAGGGACTGACTATTCCAGTTTTAAGTGAGCGCCTCGCTCAAGCAGTTGATTTTACCTTGCGTGCGCCCAAAGCAGCTATTTTTGCCTCACTCATGCTGCCTCTGGTTGGAATTCTCGCTTTCCCCACGCTTACGGCGCAGTTTTTCCCCGGCACCGATCGCGACCAGCTTTATATCCAGGTCAAGTTGGCTGATGGCCGCTCTATCGACGAAACAGTCGCCGTAGCGCAGGCAATGGATGCGAGTGTCCGTCAAGTCGCAGAGATCCGCCGCATTGACTGGATGGTGGGCGAGAGTGCGCCGCCATTTTATTACAACATGTACCGCAAGATGGATGGCGTCTCTACCTGGGCTGAAGCGCTGGTGTTAACTCGAGATCCAAAACAAACGGACCAAGTCATACGTGACCTACAGATCCAATTAGATCGAGAGTTTCCGGAGGCGCGAACCGTTGTCAGAGGGATTGATCAAGGACCTCCCGTATCTGCTCCGTTAGAGATAGAAATCTACGGGTCGAATCTCGACACGCTGCGTGAACTGGGCAACTTGTACCGAGAACGGATGGCAAAAATCCCCGCTATCACCCACACCAACGCCTCTATTTTAGGCGCACCCCCGAAACTGGAGCTCAGTGTCGACGAAACTGCGCTGAAGACCGCGGGGTTTGACGTGGCAAGCCTCGCAGCCAACGTCGGTACCTCACTATCTGGCGCAATCGGTGCTGAAATTCTTGAGGGCACTCAGAGGCTGCCAATCAGAGTGCGTCTCGATCGACTTTCACACAGTGGCAGCGATGCCCTCTCACAGTTACAAACTCCTGTGTTAGGCGGCAAACCAGGCTCGGACTATATCGCTTTGCCATCGGTAACAGATATACGCTTGGTGCCGAGTTACAGCGCCATCAGCCGCAAGAATGGTGAACGGATCAATACTGTTCAAGCGTTTTTAGTCCGAGGTGTTCTGCCCGAAGAAGCACTTAAGCAGCTCCAGCAGGATCTGCAAGACAACCCAATTGCGCTGCCACCAGGCTACAGTATCCAGTTTGGCGGAGACGCTGACGAGCGAGCCGCCGTCGTTAACTATATTATCGCCCCAATTGGGCTAATCTTGTCCGCTTTACTGGCAACGATGCTACTCACCTTTAATTCATGGCGTTTGACCGCGGTGGGATTACTCGTTTGTTTCTGCTCTATGACTCTGAGCTTGTTGGCGATTGAACTGTTCAGGTATCCCTTTGGACTGCAGGCCTTGACTGGGGTCATTGGGTCAGTAGGTGTATCGATTAATGCCGCCATCATCATTATCACCGCACTGCAGCTCGACCCAGAGGCGCGACAGGGTAAGCCCATGGCGATGCGCGCAGTTGTCATGGATTCCAGTCGTCACATTGTGTCGACAACGATCACTACTTTCGGGGGGTTCTTGCCCTTGATTCTAGAGGGGGGCCAGTTTTGGCCGCCTTTCGCTATGGCAATTGCTGGCGGCGTGCTGTTATCTACTTTAATTAGCTTTTTCTTGGTACCTCCAGCGTTTTTGCTGATTGCCAAATCGACCGATAAGGCTCGGGATGCGGTAGCACAGACAGCCGGCGTTCGGACACCATGAGCCAGCTACCAAAAGACACGCACAAGCGCGCGCCCAACTACCACCATGGAGATCTCAGAAACACGCTGATCGTGGCCGCTGCTGAACTGATTGAAGAGCGCAATAGTTCCGACTTCACTATCATTGAAGCTGCGAGACGCGCGGGTGTGAGTAGTGGCGCGCCTTATCGGCATTTCAAAGATAAGGAAGCGCTTCTCCTGAGCGTCGCTGAGCTCGGGTTCTTGGGGCTACGCGACGCGATAGCAAACGCAATTTCTGGAATCCAGAAAGGCACCATCGAGCGGATTATCGCCGCCGGTCATGCCTATATGCGCTACATTATCGATAAACAAGCGTTCTACGACTTAATGTGGGGTGAGTTACTGGTAGACGCGATGGCCAGTGCTGGGACGCGTCCGCCCTCGGCGTTTGAAATCTTGGTCGTACTGGTAGACGACTGGCTTAACGCCGAATCGATTGAACAAGACTCACGTATGTTGTCTGTTCAGCTTGTCGCGACCGCTCATGGTCTTGTCAGTTTGCAGCTCAGTCGACGACTATCACGCATAGCACCCAATGTGTGCATTTATGATGCCTTACAACACAGCGCTTATACGTTTCTACTCAGCTACCAAGCACTTGCTCGTGAGCGCACTGCGCACCGAACAGACAATTAATCTGCGACCACTCTAACCGGTATCGCTTTGACACTGCCATCTACGCC
>DOVB01000262.1:1905-3095 GCA_003520285.1 Halieaceae bacterium | reverse complement strand
GCGAAACGGAAGCTTAAATGGTCAGATTACGCAAGCCTGTCGCGGCCTGTATTTTAGTATGCTTGTTACAGGGATGCAGCAAGGAGGACGCGATAACAGACGAGGACCGAGACGCGTGCTTTGATCGCTACATGGCTGAGTTTAAGGGGCAGTATCCCAAAAGTACACTGGAGAAGACGGCTGCTCTCAAGTGTTATTCTAATTAGAGTTTTTACTGAGTCAGGGTCTCTGAGTTAGGGTCAGGGGCAGAAATGCGTTCCCAGACATAGCGCCTGAGCAAAAAGACGCGCCTGTTTTTTTGTCTGGTCGGAACGGTCAACCCGCCGTCAAGGAGATGCCGGTAATTTTGGCTCTAAGGTGCTGCCGCTGTGGAAATTAGGAAGGGACAGTCCGTTTCAAATTTTGGGTTTAGGCACCGGTCTACCGCGGCCTCGGCAATGACTATCTCGGCAGGCTCTAACAGCATTCGCGCTAAGTCTCTCAATTCCTCCGCTTGCACCTGCCCGCTATCGAGCGCTAACACCGCCCAAACATAGGCGTTAAAAGCATCTTCGTCATCAAGTGCCAACAGTGAATAGGACAGCATATATTGCGCGTCTGCATAGCCACGTTGGGCCGACAATTCAAAATAATGGCGCGCTGTTTCCTCATCAGGAAGTTGCCCCAGGCCTCGATAGTAACTCAAACCTATCATGTAAATGCTCGCAGCGAAATCTTGCTCCGCAGCCCGTTTAAACCACATTAACGCCCTGGCCCAGCTTACCTCAGTACCACGACCCTCTGCGTACATGATCCCGAGATTGTGCTGCGCCTCGGCGAGTCCACCCTCGGCCGCTTCGGCGTACCACTCCATCGCTCTGGTGTAGCTTTGCCCAAGACCTAATCCGTTCTCATACAGATATCCGATATTCGATTTCGCCTGCAGGTTACCGTCCTGAGCCATATCGATCCAAGCGCGATACGCAGTCGCATAATGCCCCCGCTGCATTGCCGCCAAACCGGCGTTGAAAGTGCTCGACGCATCCTCGGCGCGGATTGTTTGTGAACCCAAGGTTACGATAAGCAGACAGGCTATTGTGAGTCGCTTAATTCCTCTCATCTGCTTTCATCTCCTCTTGTAAGGTCAGCACCGCACCTAGAATATCGCCCTCACTCATACTACCCAATAATTTATTATCACTACTGACTAC
>DOVB01000262.1:0-1664 GCA_003520285.1 Halieaceae bacterium | reverse complement strand
TGTATCAATGACTTCGCGCGCCGTTAACCCCGAAGATCGAAGCGCATTGGTTAAGGTTACCACACCCAGCAAGGAATTATGCTCATCCACAATATAGGCTTCGGTATTATTCGAGTCACACAGGCTGGTCACAATGTCCTCACAACGATCCGCCGGCGATAGCCCCTTGACTGGACTAATGGCAAGATCTGCTACTTTGACTTTTCCGAGGATTAGATTTTCACGCCCATGGCGTAAATCAAAACCCCTGAGCAAAAGCTGTCTGTCAAAGTAAGAGTAGCAGTAGGTCCTAGTCGATATCAGAGAACAGATAGCAACCGAAAAAATCGCAGCGACCGCATATTGATACGATTGGGTTAACTCAAACACGATCACCACAATGGCGATTGGGGCACCGACCACACTGCTCGCGACACATGCCATTCCCACAGTCGTCATTAGTGGCACCACACTCACCGGGTATCCGAGCATGACTGCAATGACCCCGACCACCGTACCGCTGCAAGCGCCAAGGAAAATCGCTGGCGAAAAAACGCCCCCAAACAACCCCATTCCTAAGCAGAGGATGGACGCCACAAATTTAGCGCCAAGAATGATCAAAAGGTAGGTGAGCTCGAAGTGATTCGAGAAGAAAAGATTCACTGTGGCGGTGCCTAAACCAAACACCTCAGGCACTATCGTTCCGATGACTGCCATCATCGATGCTGCCAAAAAAATCGTCAGAGGTTCATTGTTTTGCTTACCTGTCCAACTGACCAGTTTTAAAAGATTAGACATAAATAGAATGGCGATTGCCGCAGACAAGAATGCCATAGCCAAAAGAAGCGGTATCACCTCGTGCATTGAAAAATCCAGTGGCGCAATGTCGTAAGGTGCACCTCGCTTGAACAGCAGATTGGTTATGGCCGCAGCTGACACCGACGCCACTGCCAACGGCGCTAGAGCACGCACTGAAAAATGGCGCAGTATAGCTTCGCTGGCAAATATAACGCCTGCAATGGGCGCATTAAACCCGGCCGAAATTGCCGCAGCAACGCCTGCCGCCAAATAGACCTCTGGCTTGATTCGAGTTGGGATCATGGTTCGAATGAAGCTTGCTACCGACGCACCAAAATGCACTACTGGGCCATACTGCCCAACCGATGCACCGGCACTGGCTGAAGTGAAAGCAGCGAGAGTTGACAACATGCCAACCCTGGTCTGGAAAGGCTCTTTCGGCACCTGGGCCGAAAGAATAGTATCTGCAGGACCATGCCATCTTGCGATACCGTTGAGTCTTTTTAGCGCCAAGATGACGCCCGCAGCGATAACCAATACCAGCCAGTGCACTGAAAAATTTTGCCACCAGTTTTGCTCGGGCGACACGGGTATTAACTCAAACAGAGTCTTCGCACCGATCACAAACCCGTTAGCGGCAAATGCACCGAGGACACCAATGACCATCCCCACTAAGATGATTAGCAACAAGTCAAACCAAAGCCGGTCCTGATCGCCCTTCGAATCTTGCATTGGAATCGATCCTGTTCAATGAGGTGTTCCTAATTCTAACCAGACGCTCGAATTCGCGCTACCGAAAATAAACCCTCAGTGCTTATCTGCGGCAGCGAGGAAAAGCCCGAAGCCTTTCTATGACTTTACCGATCTGAGGTTGTGGTAGCTAGGGG
>DOVB01000170.1 GCA_003520285.1 Halieaceae bacterium | reverse complement strand
CCGGCTTATCGTTACTATTTTTGGGCGGCATCGACATTCAAGTAGACAACCAATCACTTGATGCGCCCAATCGCTTTGTTTACAAGGGCTGTATGCTATCCGGCGTTCCCAACCTTACCTATGCCATGGGCTACACCAACGCCAGCTGGACCCTCAAATGTGACTTGACTCATCGCTACTTCAACCGTTTGTTGACGTATATGAAGGCTCAGAATCGAGATTCCTTTGTGCCCGGTGAGCCAGATAACACGGATGCCACTGAGGGTTTTCTTGACTTAAACTCCGGTTACATCAAACGCTATGAACACGAGTTACCCAAGCAGTCCACGCAAAGCCCCTGGAAACTGCATCAGAATTATTTCAAAGATTGGTGGGCGCTGCGGCGAAATCCGGCAAACGACGTCGGACTCACGTTTCGGTAAGGTCTTCCGCCGCGACCACTGCGCTCACGATATCGGCACTAAAGCCACGATAACTGAGAAACCTCATACGATGCTGTAATTCTTTGCGACGTTGTATTGGGTCGACTTTACCTTGCATCGGACTGCCAAACTTTTTTTGTAAGGCAGATTGGGCCAGATCAAACCAATCTGGATTTAGCTGACTAAGGGCCTCTCGCTGAACATCAAGAGCAATGCCTTTCTCGCGCAGCGCTTGAAGAATGAAGTTTGGGCCGTAACCCTTACCGATACGATAACGGCACAAACTCTCTGCATACCGCTCATCTGACTGCAATCCCTCAATACTGAGCTGCGCAATCGCACCTTCAATGCTCTCAGACGCCTCAGGACCGAGGCGCTTTACTGCCTTCTCGGAGAGTTCCTTCACACTGTGCTCACGCTGTGCTAAATAATCCATCAGCACAGCGCGAACTGATCGGCTTCCCTGGGTTTCCTGCGACACCTGCCTATTCCAAACTATTCCGATTCTGGAGTGTTAGCTAAGACCGATTCGCCGTCAGCCAGACTGATTTCCGCAGCTTTAGGGGCATCGGCGGGCTTGACGACATTGAGTGTCTGAGCGCGAATCTCGGTCTCAATTTCGTCGGCTATGGCTTTATTGTCGGTCAGAAACTTGGCTGCATTGGCTTTACCCTGACCGATCTTATCGCCTTTATACGCATACCATGCGCCCGACTTATCGATTAGCCCGAGCTTAACACCCCAATCAATGAGCTCACCGTTATGGAAAATTCCAGAACCGTACAGGATCTGAAACTCGGCCTGTTTAAAGGGTGGTGAGACCTTGTTCTTGACCACTTTGACGCGTGTTTCGTTGCCAACAATATCATCACCTTCTTTGACCGCGCCAATACGCCGAATATCGAGTCGCACCGATGAATAAAACTTCAGCGCATTACCCCCGGTGGTGGTTTCGGGGCTACCGAACATAACACCAATTTTCATCCGGATCTGGTTAATGAAAATCACCAGACAGTTGGTTTGCTTAATAGTCGCGGTTAACTTCCGCATCGCTTGACTCAGCAAACGCGCCTGCAAGCCGACATGGGAATCGCCCATATCACCTTCAATTTCAGCTTTAGGTGTGAGTGCCGCCACTGAGTCGACAACTAGAATGTCGACTGCACCAGAACGAACCAGCATTTCGGTCACTTCGAGCGCTTGCTCGCCGGTATCTGGCTGAGAGAGAATTAGGTCATCTACCTGCACACCCAGACTTTGTGCATAAATAGGGTCTAGCGCGTGTTCGGCATCGATGAACGCTGCGGTGCCGCCTTGCTTTTGAGCTTCAGCGATCACTTGAAGCGTCAGCGTTGTTTTGCCTGAAGACTCTGGTCCGTAGATTTCACAAATACGGCCCTTGGGCAAGCCGCCGATTCCGAGCGCAATATCAAGCCCAAGGGAGCCGGTCGAAATGGCTGGAATGGCTACCCGCTCGGTATCACCCATGCGCATGACGGTCCCTTTTCCGAACTGTCGCTCGATTTGCGCAAAGGCTGCTTCTAACGCTTTTTGCTTGTTTGGATCCATAAGCTAATCACCTGTGTAATGAATTAACGCGACCATAGCATGGCCAAGAAGTACTGTACATATAATCAGTGTTGTTTTGGCCAAAATCAACCTCAATACTATGCAATAACCCACTTTTGATGCCAATAGCACGCTGCGATAGCTACCCTCAGCACCAGCAGGTGCGATAAAACACACCATAGACTACAATGTCGCCAGCCTCGATGAGATTGACACAGGATACCGCATGGCGGATAGCACCCCTCAGCAACACAGCGCTTGGCGCACCTACCGCCGCTTATTAGGCTACGTAGGCCAGTTTAGCGGTGCCTTTGTGATTGCGGTCGCAGGCTTTATTTTGTACGCGCTCACGCAATCTGCGTTCGCAAGCCTAATGCAATATCTACCAAGTGCCTTTGAGACCAACCCCGATGTTAGCGGACTCGCTCAGTGGGAGCTTCAATTGGGTCTGAATACACGTGAAGGCATCCGCGTCTTTCTGCCACTGGCGATTATCTCGATTGTATCGCTGCGCGGCATTGGGAGCTATCTCGGGGGATTTTATATCAGTTATGTCGCGCGCCACGTGGTCAATCGATTGCGACGCGATGTGTTTGAGCATCTCACTGCCCTGCCCTCTCGATTCTTTGGACAAAACAATTCGGGGCAGCTCATCTCGACTCTCACTTTTAATGTAGAGCAAGTAGCCGCCGCCTCCTCCAACGCCATCAAGGTGGTTATCCGAGAAGGGCTTACCGTTATTGCATTGTTCGCCTATCTGTTCTACCTGAACTGGAAACTCACGCTATTTTTCATGGCAGTGACCCCATTGATCGGCTTAATCATACGCACCGCCAGCAGTCGGTTTAAGCGTTATAGCCAACGTATTCAGCAATCGATGGGGGGCGTGACGCACGTTGCTTCAGAAGCGATCCGCGGGCAGGCGATTGTGCGAGCCTTTGGCGGTGAGGACTATGAAAATGAGCGCTTCGCCGGACGCTGCCAAGCCAGCCTGAGGAATGAACTCAAGCTCGCCAGAGTCAACGAGATTAGTACCCCTGTCATCCAACTCCTGACGTTTAGTGCGATCGCACTCCTGTTCTGGTTCGGATTAGATCCCAAGACCTTTGGCGATATCAGCGCAGGCGAATTTCTTGCCTATATCACTGCTGCCAGCCTCGTCGCAAAACCACTCCGACAGCTGACTAATGTCAATGCCGCAATCCAAAAAGGTATCGCTGCCGCCGAGAGTATTTTCGTGGTACTTGACCAACCCATTGAGCCCAGCGGCGGTCGAACAGAGCTTAGGGACTTCTCAGGTCACCTCGCGGTGCGCGGTCTCTCTTTTGGTTATCCGGGGGCTGATAAACTCGCGCTCTCAGACATTAATTTTGAAGCGACACCCGG
>DOVB01000087.1:5872-7580 GCA_003520285.1 Halieaceae bacterium | reverse complement strand
GCATAGGTGCATAGGTGCATGCCCAGGGTGAGCTTTGATTTGGTCAACCCCTCACTTACGCAGCGGCCCCATCACTTCCTACCGCGGTTGCGCAGTCTCAGAACCTGATCTATATTCACAAAGGTGTTTCAACTTAGTGACATGAGACGATAAAAATGACGGAGTCCGACGTAGATATCATCATTAAGAATGCGACCATTTTTAATAACGGCGACCCCGCGATTGTTGAAAGCTTAGCCATTCATGAGGGCAAAGTCGTTGCCCGCGGTGCTGCTGCAGATTGTTTAAGGTCTGAGCATGTGATCGATGGCACCGGTAAATGGCTGATGCCTGGGTTGTTTGATATACACACTCATTACGATCTTGAGCTCGAGGTGGCGCCTGAGCTGCCTGAGTCGACGCGACATGGCACGACCACGGTTGTGATTGCGAATTGCAGTTTAGGGCTTGCTTTTGGTAATCAACGAGATGGAACCAACGACCCAATAGTGAGTTGCTATGCTCGGGTTGAGAATATTCCCAAGCAGGTCTTGAAGCAGTGCGCCGACAAAGTTAACTGGTCGACGCCTGACGAGTATCTGTCTCATTTGGATCAGCTCAACTTGGGTCCGAATGTGATACCTCTGCTACCACATTCCATGTTACGTATCGATGCTATGGGTTTTGAGGCGAGTATTACGCGCGATCCGACCGATTCAGAATTACAGTCTATGACTTCGACTCTGCGCAGCGCACTCGACATCGGTTATTCTGGTTTTTCTACCGATGCTCTGCCGTTCCATTATTTGGCAGCCCAGCCTCATGTCGAGAAGACCATTCCAACACAATTTGCGAAATATCGAGAACTTAAGGCACTGACTCAAGTTGTTCGAGAGAGTGGTGGAGTTTGGCAAGCCACACCGCCCAAAGACAGCATCTTGGGCACATTAAAAACCTTCCTACTGACCAGTGGTCGATTGCATGGCAAGCCCCTGAAAACCACAGTCGTGGCAGCGATGGATTTCGCGCATAACAAGCGATTATCCAAAATGGCTGTGCTGCTGGTGAGGCTTTTGAACTCGAGTTTTGTGAAAGGACGTTTTTATATGCAGGCGCTCGGTGCCCCTTTCAGAACTTGGGCGGATGGCGCAATCACGCCCATCGCTGAGGAGATTCCTGAGTTAAGACGTTTAAATGAGACAGATTTAGAAGATCGATTGGCGCGGCAGCGTATCTTAGATGATCCTTTGTACAGAGCAGAGTTCAAAGCGATGTGGCTTCGCGGCAAAAGTGGGATCAGTTTGGCTCGACTCAAGCGGTTAATGAAGGCTGAAGATTACGCCCTAGATCGGAACTTGAGTAGTATGACAATCGAGCGGTGCCCAGTATCGAGCTGGATTGGGCTTACTTTTCAGCAAGTGATGGATCGAGTCGAGGCGTATCGAGCTGGGCGCCTATCAGACATTCAAGATCATGAGCGAGAGGTCTTAGATAGTGACTTTAGCGCAGTGTACGACGAAGCCGATTTGGTTCTACAGCTCTTGAGAAGCTTCGATACTGATTTAACCTGGTTTATTACCACGGCGAATAATGATCCGAAGCGGGTTCGCGAGTTGATTATGGATCCGCAGCTCTTGCCTGGATTTAATGATAGCGGCGCTCATCTTACCAATATGGCGTTTTACGATGTTAATTTGCGAAGTTTAAAACTGGCAGCGCTTGGTGGCGA
>DOVB01000087.1:1466-5595 GCA_003520285.1 Halieaceae bacterium | reverse complement strand
CGGTTCCGCAAGGAATTTAATCATGAGCAGCTGGTAAATCGATCGAATGGCGTCGTCGAAACCGTCATTATTGGGGGGCAAATTGCTTGGCAAGATGAGCAACCCAGTGCCGATTTGGGTCAGCGCCCAATGGGTCGATTGTTGCGACGTGTTGGCGCGGCAGCCTGATCTCGGTCAGTGCCCAGTGTCCTGACGTGTTGGTATGGGAGCCTGATCCGGTTCGGTGTCCAGTGTGCCAACCGTTGCGACGTGTTGGCATCGCAGCCTGAGCCCAGTCAGCGCTCAACGGGTCGACTGTTGCGATTGTTGGCATGGGAGCCTGATTAGGCTCACTGACTCGATGATCTCTTCGACGAAGTGCTGTTTGATGAGCCTCCAAGCCAAGCCAGTCTCTTGCTGGCGTGAGGCCACGCTAAGCTCGATCAGATCCAATCCAATCCAATCCAATTCAATTCAATTCAATTCAATCCAAGCGGGTTGATTAATCTACCGATACCTCAATCGAATCCACCGATCGAAGTGCCTTCACACGCGCTTCATCGGTGCTTGGTGCTAGCGCCAAAGCAACACCCATGCGGCGCTGGCCTTGCACCTCTGGTTTGCCGAACAAACGAAGATCTGTATCGGCCTCCGATAAGGCTGCTCCGAGTCCACCGAAGCGCACTTGGGTTGAGTTGCCCTCGACCAAAATCACGGCAGAAGCGGCCGGTGCATGTTGGCGAATCAAGGGTATCGGGAGTCCTAAAAATGCTCTGGCGTGCAATTCAAATTCCGACAGATTTTGCGAGATGAGAGTCACCATGCCAGTATCGTGGGGGCGCGGCGAGACTTCGCTAAACCAAACCGAATCGCCCTTGATAAACAGTTCAACGCCAAAGAGCCCCGAGCCCCCAAGTGCATCCGTGACAGTCAAGGCAATGTCCTGAGAGCGCTGTAAGGCGACAGCAGACATCGCCTGCGGTTGCCACGACTCTTGATAATCACCGTTCGCCTGGCGATGCCCAATGGGTGGGCAAAATGAGGTTCCAGCATGATGTCGAACTGTGAGCAAGGTGATCTCGTAGTCGAAGTCAATGAAGCCTTCGATGATGACGCGGCCGGCGCCGGCCCGGCCACCCTCCTGGGCGTATTGCCAAGCCCGCTCAAGATCGTCTGGCGTATTTAACAGACTTTGCCCTTTTCCCGACGAACTCATAATCGGCTTGACGAGACAGGGGTAGCCAATAGACTCGACCGCGCCACAATAATCTTGGTAGCTATCGGCAAACCGGTACTCAGAGGTGGGTAGCTTGAGTGTTTCAGCCACTAAGGCGCGTATACCTTCGCGATTCATGGTGAGCTGAGCCGCCCTTGCCGACGGCACCACCGTGAAACCCTCTTGCTCGAGTGCTACCAGCGTGTCGGTGGCGATCGCTTCGATTTCAGGAACAATGAAGTCGGGTTGTTCGAGGGTAATCACGCGACGTAACTCAGCGGCATCGAGCATAGAAAATACGTGGCTTCGATCTGCCACCTGCATAGCCGGCGCATTGGCGTAGCGGTCGCAGGCGATGACTTCGACGCCCAGCCGTTGCAATGCTATGGCAACCTCTTTGCCAAGCTCTCCAGCCCCGCACAGTAGTACTTTGGTCGCAGTGCTCGAAAAGGGGGTTCCGATCGTTGGCATGGGTTCTCCGGTGTGAGTTGTGGTCCGGTCTCGACTGTAAACAGGATTGGTAGGAAATTCTAGCCTCGGTCACACCTTGGGTATCTGGCCCTAGCTTCTGGCCAGGCTCAAGCAGCGAGAATCGAGCTACAGGCTTTGCACGCTTGGTCAAACATTGGCAGATATTCCTGTGACTCGCCATCGAAGTTGTATGGGAGTTGATTTAGTAGGCGTGCTCGCTTACTGTGCGGGCTGCAAGTGGCCCCTTGGGCCGCTCTCGTATGGATCTGCTCGTCATGTCGATGCCTAGCCCGCTATTACACAACCGCGATTTTGTCTTGTATCTGATACTGCGCGTCTGCTTGAGTCTGGCCGTAACGAGTCTCGCCGTTGCCGTCGGATGGCATATTTATGAGGCTACGGGTAGCGCTCTCAATCTCGCACTGATTGGTCTCACTCAAATTATACCGATTTGGGCTCTGTTTCTGGTGTCAGGCTGGGTGGTCGACCATGCGCCGAGACGCCGTGTTCTGAAGGTCACGATTACCACGCAACTACTGGTTTACTTGCTACTCGCCTATTGGCTGCGCGATGGTGTGAGTGACATTAATGTGATTTACGCTCTGCTGTTACTGAATTCATGCGCGCGCGCTTTTGTGGGCCCAGCGATTCAATCCATGTTGCCAGGTTTGGTACCCAAAGAGCAGCTCTCGCATGCGGTTTCAGTATCAAGCACGGTTTGGACGACCGCCATGACGGCTGGACCTTTCATGGCGGGTTACTTACTCAGTTGGTTCGATATTCAGGTGTATTGGATTATCGCGGGTATTATGGTGTTGGCATTTATCGCTGTCGCGGCCATCAAAGAGCCGAAGACGGTCAAGAGCACTCGACGAGAGTGGCGTGATGTGGTCTTAGGTATCGCCTTTGTTTGGCGTAACCCTTACGTGTTCCCCTCGATGACAGTGGATCTATTTGCCATAATGCTTGGCAGCGTCATGGTGCTATTGCCAATTTTTGCGATGGATATTTTGCAGGTGGGACCAGAGGGTCTCGGGTATTTGCGCGCCATGCCCGCTTTGGGTTCTGTACTGGCAGGGAGTCTCATTGCGCGATTTGGTTATGGCCGGCACGCGGGTCGAGCCCTTTTTGGCGCACTTTTGGTTTTTAGTCTTTCAATCTTGGTATTCGGTTTGTCGGACACCTATTGGTTGAGTCTCGCAGCCTTATTTGTTTACGGCGCGGCGGATATGGTCAGTGTGATTCTTCGCACCAGTATTATTCATCTCGCTACCCCCGACGCTCTTAGGGGCCGAGTTAATGCCGTAAACTCTTTGTTTATTGCCTCATCGAACGAGCTCGGTGATTTGCGTGGCGGTGTCGCGGCTGCATGGCTTGGTGTGGTACCGGCGGTGGTTACGGGTGCTCTGTGCACTGCTGGTGTGGGTGTTTGGGCATGGTGGCGCTCGAAAGAACTGCGCGCCTTGACCACTCCTGAAGAGATGCCAGAAACCGAGGATCCAGGGTGGCGCTGACGCGCTGTCCATGGATCCTGTGTTCGATCTCGCCTACCCCTTAGGCTGACTGATCTATCAGCTGATAATGCTGGATCAAGATTTCCGCCACCTCTGGCCGAGAGAATTCCGGTGGAGGTGCAACACCATTCCCAAGCATCTCGCGCACCTTGGTGCCCGACAGCAAGATAAAGTCTTCAGGCGTGTGGTCGGGGGCTTCGTTCATCATTACTACGCGATCTAACTTCTTAGAGTAGGCCGTGTGATCAGCGTTGAAGATTTCGATTTCCAGCGCGCCCTTGGGGACTTGTGTAAATATGGTTTGCGCGTCGAAGGGGCCGTAGTAGTCCCCGACACCAGCATGATCACGGCCCACGATAAGGTGCGTGGCGCCCATGTTCTGGCGGAAGATGGCGTGCAAGACGGCCTCACGAGGTCCGGCGTAGAGCATGTCAAAGCCGTAGCCAGAGACCATTACCGTATTGGGCGCAAAGTAGACGTCAACCATTTTGCGGATACAGGCGTCGCGAACATCGGCAGGGATGTCGCCGGCTTTTAACTGGCCGAGCAACATGTGGACCACACAGCCATCGGCATCAAGCCTTTCCATGGCCATACGGCAGAGCTCTTCGTGAGCTCGATGCATTGGGTTGCGAGTTTGAAAGGCGACCACTGTTTCCCATCCCCGACGCTGAATGTCTTCACGGATCTGACGCGCGGTTTGGAAAGTATCAGGGAAGTCATCGGCAAAATAACTGTAGCTTAGAACTTGTACTGAACCTGACAACAGCGTGTTACCGAGCCCCAAAAAGGTTGCCACGCCTGGATGATTTGGATCGAGGGTTCCAAAAATTTGCTGAGCCATTGTTTCTAGTTGCGGTACTGTCACGGTTTCCACTGTTTCGACAATCAAGGTCGCCATAATAGGATGGTTCGCCTGATTGGGGTCGCGCAAAGCGACCTCATCGCC
>DOVB01000087.1:0-1193 GCA_003520285.1 Halieaceae bacterium | reverse complement strand
GCGGCCGAATTGAGCAGTAAACTCGGCAGAGTTTCAGCGCGCTTGAGCTGGGCTGCGCGCTCTGTTGCATCCTCGATATAGAGACTGTTGAGTTGGGTAGAACCGTGCGGTTTTATCATGATGAGCTGTCTTCCTTAAGGCGTAATCAAGCCGTGTTCAAGCAAGTATTGGATAATTATATCGACCTCTTGGTCGAGCGAAGTGGTATCCGTGTATAGATGAATTTCTGGTGCTTCAGGTGCTTCATAAGCGGAATCGATACCGGTGAAGTGTTTGATTTCGCCAGCACGCGCCTTGGCATACAGTCCTTTTGGATCTCTTTTCTCGGCTTCTTCGAGCGAGCAATCGACAAAAATTTCGATAAAGGGATAGCCGGCATCAGCGTGCAGTTGCCGTACTTGATCGCGATCTTCTCTGAAAGGACTGATGAAGCTCGATAGCGTAATAAGACCTGCATCCACAAACAGTTTTGAAACCTCGCCAATGCGTCGAATATTCTCGGTGCGATCTTGATCGGAGAAGCCTAAATTCTTATTGATACCCATACGGATATTATCGCCATCAAGACGGTAGCTGAGCTTGTTGCGCTTGAACAGCTCGGCCTCTACCGCTACTGCAATAGTGCTTTTACCGCTACCTGAAAGACCCGTAAACCAGAGTGTGGCACCTTTTTGCTGGAGTAAAGTGTGGCGATCCTGTTGCGTTACGGTACCCGCGTGCCAGTGTACGTTGGTCGCTTTTTGTTCGGTCATGATTGAGTATCTCGTGAGTAGCTCGGGAGCACGTACTGTACGCTGACCAATTAAACCATTGAAGCGGTTTTTTTTATTTGTTTAGGAATTTTGGCAGCGGGTGGAACATTAGGAATTTTAATACCCCCTTCAATTCCGATGATTGTTTATGCGTTTGTTGTTGAGGAATCTGTTTTAACAATGTTTTTAGCTGGGATTGGTCCCGGAATTATGCTCGCACTTTTTTTTATAATTTTTTCTATTTTTTACGTATTAGTTTTTAACAAAGAAGTTCAAAATGTAAAAAGTACAAGAGAAGAAAAAATAGAATATACAAAAAAAGGTTTACCTATTTTATTGATGGCGTTCATTATGCTTGGAGGTATTTATGCAGGAATTTATACCCCAACAGAAGCGGGTGGTATTGGTTTTTTAATTTCATTTATCTATGTTGTTGTGAAG
>DOVB01000191.1 GCA_003520285.1 Halieaceae bacterium | reverse complement strand
GCTACAGTCAATGATCAGTATGTCTCGGTTGGCTGCGGTATCCAGTGGCAGCAACTCATGTTGCGGACTGATTCTGATGCCACCATATTGGTCGCTCAAACGCCCTACTTGTGCCTGATTGTGGTGAGGCGAGGTGCCCGTGGGATGATTAACGACAGCAATGACAAGCAGATCGCTGAATGTGTTTAAAGCATTGATCCAATCATCAGATTCGTTATAAAGAGGGATGACCAGTACAAAACGCCAGCGCCTGTCGGTAGGGGCGCTGGGTAGACTCTTCTCTGCATAGTGGCTGAGGTACTGCTCGATAACTGATTTGATAGGGTGCATTCAATGCAGTGCTGCACGGATAGGAATCGACTGCACCAGTTCGGCTTCGATGGCGAGTAAGTCATGCCAGCGATCATCAACCTCGGGTTGAGGCAGGTATAAATAAGCAAGATTGAGAAAGGTCTCGTAGTGTCGCTCTTCAGAGCGCGCGATAGAGCTATAGAACTGCTTTAGCCCCGGCTCCTCTAATGCGTCAGCAACCAGCTGAAATCGCTCGGCACCTCGTGCTTCGATGATACTGGCAATGAGCAGACGATCCATGAAGTACAGATCCTGTCCTTTTCTTAAGGTTTCACGAAATGCGACAACGTAGGGATCCTTCTGGTCTGCCTGTGTGATTAAGCCGCGCGAGTGAATCCATTTAACGACTTCGCGGTAATGCACGAGTTCCTCCACTGCCAGGTCGGCCATGGTCCGCACGAGCTCCGTCTTATCGGGATAATGAGACAGCATTGACACAGCCATTCCCGAGGCTTTCTTTTCTGCTGCAGCGTGATCGAGCAGGAAAGCATCAAAATTGTCGATGACGGCGTCTGTCCAGCTGGGATTGGTCGCAACCAGTAAAGGTGATGTCATGAATCGAATCCAAAATATCAACGTCACATTGAACGAGAATTAGCGCTCGAACTCAAGGATTTAACGGCTTATCGGGTGCTGTGATAGACTTCCTCACGCTCGGTGTTTCTAATCGATTTTGACAAGGAAGAGTCTATGGTGATCAAGCCAAAAGTACGCGGATTTCTGTGTACAACCACCCACCCAGAGGGCTGTGCCGCGAATGTGCGCCGCCAAATTGAGTATACTCAAACGCAGGGGGTTATCAGTCACGGTGGGCTTCGAGCACTGGTCATTGGTGCGTCGACTGGTTACGGACTCGCATCAAGAATTACAGCCGCATTCGGTTGTGGTGCCAGCACGCTCGGTATCTTCTTCGAGAAGCCCGGTACCGAGAAAAAGCCCGGTACTGCAGGTTGGTATAATTCCGCAGCCTTTCACCAGCAGGCGCAAGAAGCTGGCCTCTATGCGAAAAGTATTAATGGTGATGCTTTCTCAGACGAGATCAAGCAGATAGCGATTGATACGATTCGCGAGGATCTCGGGCAGATCGACTTGGTCATTTATTCACTTGCCGCTCCGCGTCGAGTACATCCAAAAACAGGTGTCGTGTATTCGTCGACGCTCAAGCCCATTGGTGCTCCATGCGTTCAGAAAGGGGTCAACACCGATAAAGAGCAGGTTCAGGATTTTCGTTTGGAGCCGGCCACTGAACAGGAAACGCTTGATACCGTGGCTGTCATGGGCGGTGAGGACTGGCAGATGTGGATTGATGCGCTCGACCAGGCGGGTGTGCTTGCACCGGGCGCGAAAACGACGGCCTACACGTATATTGGTGACAAGCTTACCTGGGATATTTATTGGCACGGCACTATTGGTGCTGCGAAAAAAGATCTTGATAAACGTGTTATTGATATTCGCCAGCAACTTGCAGCTCACCAAGGAGATGCCCGAGTCTCAGTTTTAAAAGCAGTTGTCACTCAAGCGAGCGCGGCGATTCCAGCCATGCCAATTTATTTGGCCATTCTTTTCAAAGTGATGAAGGCAAGAGGCACCCATGAAGGCTGCATCGAGCAGATTCAGCACTTGTTTCGACAGGGTCTGTATGCCGAGGAGCCATCCTACGACGAAGCGGGGCGATTGCGAGCCGATGCGCTTGAGCTAGATCCAGAAGTACAGGCAGAGGTCGCCGATCTGTGGGCGCAAATAGAATCCGATAATTTAGCAACCTTGTCAGACTTCGCGGGCTATAAACGAGAGTTTCTTCAGCTGTTTGGCTTTGAGGTTGATGGTGTCGACTATGATGCTGAGGTAGATCCAGTCGTCGAAATTGCGAATCTGGTAGCAGCCGATGTTTGAGCCAGGCGTCGCCTATCAGTTGTCACCGCTGATCCGAAGAATTACCGCTCCTAACCCCGGGCCGATGACGGGCGCCGGCACCAATACCTATTTGATCGGGCGCGATCGGATCGCAGTGATTGACCCGGGTCCCGCCATTGATTCTCACATCGAGGCTATTCTTGATGCGGCTAATGGGTGTATCGAGTGGATTTTGTGTACGCATACGCACATGGATCACTCGCCAGCCGCCGCAGTTTTGGCAGCGCGTAGTGGCGGGGTGTTAATCGGTGCTTCCCCTCCGGCAGATCAATTCAACGATCAAAGCTTCCAGCCTCAAATAGAGATCGATGAGCAATTTACGGTGGCCACGGACGAGATAACCATCGAGTCAATCCATACCCCGGGTCACGTAGGCAATCACTACTGCTTTTATCTGAAGCAAGAGCAAATTGTGTTTGCTGGTGACCACATTATGAATGGCTCTACCGTCGTGATCATTCCGCCCAGTGGCAATATGAAAGATTACATTGAGTCACTGCAAAAATTGCTAGAGCGTCCGCTCAGTGCTATCGCGCCAGCACATGGTGATCTGATGGCATCTCCTGAAGACGT
>DOVB01000156.1 GCA_003520285.1 Halieaceae bacterium | reverse complement strand
ATCGCACTGTCCAATTTATGAGGTCCACTTCTTTTTGCCGCCCTAGCTTTTATTATATTTTCTTGCTTAAGGTTAGCTTTATATAATGTGAGGTTAGAGAAATCGAAGACAGAAGATGGTGAGCCAGAGCACTTTTTTAGTGGTATCCCTACCCCTGTTGGAGCAATTTTAATTCTGCCACTTACTCACTCTTTTATGGGTTACAACTGGGCTTATGAAAATCTTAATTTTGTAGCAGGCTATATTATTTTAATAAGCGCTTTATTGGTAAGCAGAATCCCAACTTTTTCCATAAAAAGAAAGCAGCTTATCATTAAATCAAAACTTGGTTTTTTAGTTATATTTTCTTTAATAGCGCTCAGCATGATCAATTTTTTATGGTTCACAATAAATATTTTAGCGTTAATATATTTATTGACCATACCTGCATCGGTGCTGGCTTGGCAAAAAGGATCTAAATAGTAGCTCCGCTTTGTTGCGCGGAGCTAGTTTAAGTTTTTTAATTTGCTTTATTGATTCTTAGGTGAGGACTCTGGTTGATAAGAGTAATAGTCAACCAAAGGAATCATAAGATGAGCATATGGCGATCCCTGAAACATAACGTATGGTGCTCCAGTCGTATAGTCCGTTGATTGATTGTCTAGGGATGAAGGGTCTTTTGGCATAAGCATCATGTGGGGTCCAGATTCAATGTAATGTTTATGACCAGCGTCTTTTTGCCCGTCTGTACCCACTGTAAAATTATCCACCCCCAAGTCGCCATGCAACATCCATATCCATCCATCACCTTCCATTTGAGGAATGGTTCCGGCTTTGTAAGCATTGGCCCATGCCACAGAGTTTTTATCTGAGCATGCTGGAGCTGCATCATGCGGGGCATTAAAACCATTTTTTGGCATAGGCATAAAGGCTTCACATCTCCAGCCATTTGAGCCCTCTCTGATTACTGAACCATCTGCTCCTATGACTGTTGCTAAGTCACCAATAAAGGCTGGGGCTGATGTTGTATATGCCCAAATTTGCCACTCTTCTGAAGCATGCGAACCTGAAGGCTCTCCTGCAGAGATATTAAAGGAGATACCAACCATTAGCAGCGTAAAAAATTTGATTTTTTTTGACATTTTATTTCTCCTTTAAACACTTTATAGTGTTTTAAATATGAACGCTTTTCTAAAGATTATTGCATATTTTTGTATAGCAACCACCCCAATTCAAATTTTTATTGTTGGGTATAGGAAGAATAAACACCCTTTTCTCCAAAGTCCACGGGTAGTTCACGCCTAACTGACCAGCCGTTCGACCTGTCATTTTTACAAATTCTTGCTGAATTTCGCCATTATCGCCGAAAATCCCGCCTCTTCAGCTCCACGTCGCCAGACAATCCCGGCCATCAGGCAAGCCGATGTCCTGCTGCTTCTGCAAAGTCGCAGCTTGAGTTGAATAGTCGGTTTTTGAGAATCAGTCAAACAGGCCCACTTGCCTGCCTGTGCGTTGTATGCTGACAGGCGGGGGCGCTCGCACTGAAGGCAACAGGCCCGCTGGTTCCGGAGCGGCTTTTTCCTTCAGGTGGGTGAGTATCTTCTTGATCACCACGGGGTCTTCAATGCAGGCGATCACTTTCACGGCGCCGCCACATTCGCTACATGTCTCGATATCGATGTTGAAAACGCGCTTCAGTCGCTGCGCCCAGGTCATGGCTGCGCGACGTTCGGCCTGCGTTTGGTCTTGCGCTTCATCGGGCGCTTGGGGCTTGCTGCCTCTGCCACGCCTGGCGGGCGTCACCAGAGCGCGGTGCTTGCTATTGGGGGCAAATACACCGTGGAAACGGGTCAGGTTTACTCTCGGTTTCGGCACCAGTGCCGCCAGCTTGGCAATGAAATCCAGCGGCTCAAAGATGACGTGGGTAGTGCCGTCGTTGTAGGGCGTCTTGAGCTTGTATCGGATATTCCCTGATGATGTCAGTGACAGCCGTTTCTCTGATACCGCCGGGCGAACAGGTACCGCAATTGAAATGGAAAGCTCAGCACCCACTGGCGTATGGGCTGTTCAGGCAAGACTTCATCGACCAGCAACGCTGCGCTTTCGGCCATGCGCCGTGCCCCGCAGCTGGGACAGAAGCCCCTTCGTTTACAGCTAAAAGCGACCAGATGGTCGGCGTGACAGGACTCGCAGCGCACCCGCAGAAACCCGTGTTCGAGACGGCCGCATTTCAGGTAGTCCTCGAACTCGCGGTGCACGTAATCCGGCAGTTCCCTGCCCTGCATCGCCAAATGGGCAGCGAACGCCGGGTAGTATTCTTCGACGATCCGATAGAGAAGTGTCTGCTCGGGACGGTGGCGCTGGTAACGACTGGCATCCTCGTCCCGGGTGGCCGTCCTGGCCGCCGCGTAGGCCATGATTCGCATCCTTGCGATACTGTGTTTTTACACAGTCTATCGCTCAGCTGCGGGATCTTGAAGCCTCAGTTGTGATGCCAGGCATTGCCTATGAGTGCCGGTCACTCCCACTCTATTATCACTAAGCCTTTTTTATCTTTTATATTCAATGGTTTATTTTGCTGAAAATCGGTAATACTCTATTCGTGAACGCCGGAGTCTCAAGAACTCGATTTTTTGACAAACGCGGACTTGAGCATCATTTCACCCACCTTATCAACCTGACAGTCGATATTGTGGTCACCGTCGACGATGCGCTTAATTTTTGCTTTCGTGCCGATCTTAAGCACGCTTGAACTACCTTTCACCTTTAAATCCTTGATGAGGGTCGCAGTATCACCTTCGAAAAGATCATTGCCGTTAGCATCCTTCACCTTCGCTCTCTCTTCAGTGTCGTCTGCCAATCTGGACCATTCGTGGCCACAGCTTGAACATACCAATAAGTCTCGGTCTTCATAAGTGTATTCTGCCTGGCATTCAGGACATGGGGGGAGGTTGTTCATCGGAGTTCCTTAAATCCAAACAGTGAGCAGTCCGCTCACACAAAGTCACAGGGGTTGAGGTAGAGAGACACCATAACCTAATGGTGCGTCTTGGGAAACCTCATCCAAATGCTCTGAGGCTAACTCTATGAATGGTTGCTGCGCTGCTACCTTCAGGAAGCTTGGCCGATCACTCTACCCCTGCGCTCTGGTCAATGCAGCAGAGCGCATTTACTTCAAAAGCTTATCTCTCAAAAAAGTGGCGTAGGGTCGATGCTATGCTGATGAATCTCACCTGGAATCGTGGTCGAAAAAGCTTTATCCCAAGCCATCTCTGAGAGGGGCTCAAAGCGTGGCTCAGACTCAGGCGGGTAACGAATAGGTTGACCGGCGAAAACAGGAAGTACCTTGTCGTCTCTTAAAGCGATCTGCCTTCTAACAAACGCGCCCACTTCTGAAAAATAAGGTCATGGATCCTACGTTGAAGACAGGTGCGGCAAACAAGATCCTTACTGTTGATCCTCCGGCGTTGTCGCTCCAAAAAGGCTACGAACTTTTTCATGAGGCAGATGTTGCACTCGAAGTCCGTCGATACCAACCATGGTAGGTGCGGCTATCATCGAATTGATAATAGCTTCTTCCGTCGCTTGTATGGCTGCTCTAAAAGCATGGGTTAGCTCATTATTAGGGTATGAATCGGCAACGGTGAACTCAAATTCGTCTGTCGCGCTTGAATTTGCGGTGGAGAACGCAACGAAAATATCTCCTGAACCATCACTACTGACGGCGCCTAATCGTCCAAGCGCAAGCGATGGTCGCTTTGCCAAGCGTGTTAATTGATGAGGTAGTAGTGGTGCATCCGTTGCGAGCACTACAATGATAGAACCATCACGCGTGCGCTCCTCACGATCGGTATTTTCCTTGCAGTAGGGGTACCACTCTTTACTACGGGGCAACTTTTTATCAACGTGGCAATGCTGACCAATGGGCAGCTGATCCGAGACCGCACGCCCCCCGATGCGAAGATCATCCCCGTCCCAGTTATAGTTGCACTGCACGAGTGCTCCTAAGGTATAACTTCGATCCTTCACTTTAAAAACTCGGGATGCCGTACCAATGCCACCTTTAAATCCGTTACAGATCATGCCTGTTCCACCACCGACCGCGCCCTCAATCACGGTCCCCGATGACGCGCTCGCTAATGCCGTATAAACATGCTCCGATGCTACGTGCTGACCGTCGATATCATTTAGCGCACCATCATAGGTCTCGGCAACCACGGGTGCATGCCAGTCCGCACGCCAGCCCTGATCAACCATCCAGCTTACTAAGCTATCACGAACAATACCGACACTGTGCGTATTGGTAATGGCAATGGGGCCATCAATGAGACCTCTTTCCGCGAGCCATGTGGTTCCCGTCATTTCCCCTGAGGCGTTAAGCGTAAACCACCCTGCGTAAACACCATGAAGGCTCTGTTTGCCTCGCGGATGAATAACAGTAACCCCTGTTCTGATCGGTCCTTTACCGCGAGTCACTGCGCCATCACCACTGATAAGTGTTGTGTGACCGACCTCGACATGTGCCACATCGGTAATCGCATTTAGAGGACCGGGCAAGCCTCGGAATGGAATGCCGAGATCGCGCGCTCGTATTGTAGTATCCGCAAATGTAACAGAGGTACACATGACTGATACGAGCGCTAGGGCAAGTACTCGTGGCAGCACGCCTATAAAACGTCGCGCCGCAAGCTGTGGTAAAGGATTGTTACATAAGATCATGGGCTGCCTTCGTCTCTCTGCTACACATTCTCGGATCGCTCTCGCAATATTCTGTGCATGATTCAATATCAAACTACTGAATCGCTGTCATCATACTAGGTGCTAAGTTTCTCTGAAGTACAGGTTTATGTGCATTGTGCTCACCGCCATTGCTGCCAACCAGGAAAATCTGGCTTTAATTGCTTTACTATTTTAGCGCTGAGTAAAGCCACATATCGCACCACTCCCCCTTAGTATAAGCCGCCTGCTTAAACTCGCCTTCCAATCGCATGCCGAGTTTCTCGGCTAAGCGAGCTGACTCCGCATTTCGAGTATCAATATTGGCAACGATGCGGTGGATGCTGGATAAAGTAAGCAAATGACCCAGAAACGCCTGAGTCGCTTCAAACGCTAAACCTTGTCGCCAGAAATGACGACTAGTCACCCAGCCGACATCAGCGGTTTTATCTGGTAGCGACCGCAATGTAGCGTTGGACTGGCCAATTATTTTACCTGAAGCTTTCAATTCCCAGCCCAACACAACAGAGTCTCCTTCCTGATGAAGCGCCATTGGGAGAGCTAGGTATTGTTCAATGGCAGAACGAACGGATTCGAGAGATCGAGGCTCCCAGGGGATGTAACGTACGACTATCTCATCGCTGTGGTATTCAAGTAAATCATCAGCATCGTCCTGCGACAGAGGACGCAGCCACAAGCGCTTAGTTTCTAGCATAGCGAGAATCCACGTTAAGTATCTGATCGACAATTTTTAGTATACCTGCATCGAACCCGAGCAATGAAGCACCGCTACAAAGAACAATTTGTATCTCGCCTCCATTATTTATCACGTAGTTGGATTAGATTCATTTTGAGCCCAAATAACACCTCAACGATACTGGGTCGGCACTTACCTGCGTGGTTACTTTCTTTCCGCAACCACCGTCGAAACTGCATAACTAACCCCGCTGTTGAATCGAAGCTTCGCAAAAAATTGCTATTCCGCCTTCTAAACAGGGCTATTTTTTAATGCCAAATTTCAGTTTCTAAGTTACCGAAAGTTTCAGTGGTCATGCTTTTGTGCGAAATATGGTGTGACTGTATAAGACAAGACCTAGGAAATTAACAGTTTAACGACGAACAAAAAAGCAAGAGTCAAGGTAATATTCTTTTTATATTAATGACTTAAAAGCTACTCCCACTCCATAGTGGTGCTATATTTTATCTAATTAAAACAGTAGGTTACGCTCGTTAAAATGAGGTTTGTAACTGCTTTGTAAGTTGAAGCCATTTTTTCCCTCGAAATGCCTTTGTCGAAACCTATTGGCAATCAAACACCTGCTACATCTCCACTTACAAGCTTTGTAACTATGGCTAAACCTCCACTGTGCATGATGCGACAAATGCCATCGCCGCGCAGAAGGCACCCTTCTATTACATCCACTACCCTTTAGCTTGTATCCACTTATGCACCAGATGATAGATATCATCTGGTCTTTTTGAATTCCAAGTATCGACAATCTTTAATGGAGAATTGCCATAGTCATCTTGCACATGGATGTTAGCGCCATGATCCAAGAGATAGACTGATGTTGTGTAATGGCCTTGCCATACAGCAAGTAATAGAGGCGTTCTGCCACGGTAATCTTTGCACTCTATGTCCGTACCAGATTTTATCAAAGCCTCCACTAACTCTAAGTTACCTCTCTCTGCGGCATTTAACAGCGCTTCTTGTCTGCTTTCTTCTGACACAAATGTAATTGGCGCAAGAAAGCCTACAATTTTGGTGTATCCCTCACTACCTGCAAGATCAATTGGCATATTTCCAACGTAGTCTTTTGCGAGAGCATCTGAGCCCGCTTCAACAAGACCAGATACAAATTCTTCTAATCCCAAGAAGGCCGCCAGATGTAGCGGGTTCCGTAGTGCAAATAGTGCTGCCTCAATCTGGTGAGGGTTAAGGTCCACACTGGCATCAAAAAGCGACTGAGACAGGCGATCAACACTGTCAGCAGCATGGCGGCACGTCAGCTCATGAGCATAGTATTTGGCGTGGTGCGGCGTTATGGTTATCACTCTATTGAGCCCCCAGGATCAGCTGTCCTTGAAATCAATTTCAGCGGATTGATAGAGTCGCATCACTTGCTCCTCCGAGAGCTTTCCGTTCTGCAACAAGGTCTTAAGATACTTCTCTGTTATTCCGACAAAGTTTGAAAGCTTTGTTAGCGACGCACTGATTTTGTCTGCGCTCTTCTTGATAGAACCCACTTCTTTTTCAACAGAGCGATAGTCGTTCAAAAGATAGAGAAGACGCTCGACAACCATGGCCACAGATGCAGACTCCAAAGTGTTCACATCAAAACGCGCTTTAGCCATTTCACGGGCGATCGAGTAGAAAATTGCGAGGTTCTCGTAGTCACCTCGCCTAGTATTAACGATCACCACGAAGCCGATAGCCTGAACGTATTTGATGCCGTTTGGACACGTCGCTGCAACAGTCGCATCCATGCTGTCCTCGTCAAACACAATCGCATTCGCGTCTGTCTCGCGGTTAGTACGCATTTCTAAAAGCTGG
>DOVB01000154.1 GCA_003520285.1 Halieaceae bacterium | reverse complement strand
AATGCCTCGATGCTCGACGAGTCTTCCGCTGCCGCTGAGGCGATGACACTGCTGCATCGCGTCAACAAACACGCCAAAAGCGAAGTCTTCCTGGTGGCAGACGACTGCCATCCTCAAACTATCGCCGTCCTAAAAACCAGAGCGGAACCGCTCGGTATTACTTTAGTTGTCGGCGACCCAAGTACACTGATCAAAGAACATGCGGCCTTCGGACTACTCCTGCAATATCCCGGTACTTATGGCGACATCCGAGACCTTGAACCCATTATTAAAGAAGCGCACTCTAACCACACCTTAGTAGCAGTGGCGGCGGATCTACTCAGCTTGGCACTGCTGCGATCGCCGGGATCGCAGGGCGCTGATGTGGTTCTTGGAAACACCCAGCGGTTTGGTGTACCAATGGGCTTTGGAGGGCCACACGCGGCCTACTTTGCAACCCGAGATGAGTACAAACGATCAACACCTGGCCGCATCATTGGTGTTTCAATTGACCGTAGCGGTAATCGCGCTCTGCGCATGGCGATGCAAACACGCGAACAGCATATTCGCAGAGAAAAAGCGACCAGTAACATCTGCACCGCCCAAGCCTTACTGGCCATCATGGCAGCGTTTTATGCGATGTATCATGGTCCCACTGGCGTCCGCCGTATTGCGGAGCGAGTCCACTATTTAACTTCGAAGCTCCATGCGAGCCTCACGAGTGCGGGTGTTGCCGTGGTCAACACCACTTTCTTTGATACCCTAACCATCTCGGTTGACGACAGTGGCGCTCTGATCCAACGAGCCGAATCAATGGGCTGCAATCTCCGCCAAATCGGCAATCAGCAAGTCGGTATTTCAATCGATGAGACAACCACGCTTGAAGATATTCGAAGCCTGATCGACCTATTTATCGAGAATGCACCAATGCTCGATACGACGGCCGACATTATTCCTGTCCAGTTACAGCGCGCGGTCGACTACCTGCAACATCCGCTGTTCAACGACTACCATTCCGAAACTGAGATGATGCGCTACATGCGTCGGCTTGAACAAAAGGACATTGCCCTCAATCAAGCCATGATCCCACTCGGCAGTTGCACCATGAAGCTGAACGCGACCGTCGAGATGATTCCGGTAACGTGGCCTGAATTTGCTAACATGCACCCCTTCGCCCCCGCCCATCAAACCCAAGGTTACCAGCAACTGTTGGCGCAGCTCGAAGTGATGCTGCAAGAATGCACAGGTTATGACGCGATGTCGCTCCAACCAAACGCTGGGTCTCAAGGTGAGTATGCCGGTTTACTCGCGATTCGCCGTTATCACGAGAGCCGCGGAGATCAGCACAGACGAATCTGCCTGATTCCCTCGTCAGCTCATGGCACTAATCCCGCCAGCGCAGTCATGGCTGGTATGCAAGTGGTCATGGTTGGCTGTGATGAGGACGGCAACGTCGATATGGCCGACCTGCGAGAAAAGGTAGAGACCCACTCTTCTACGCTCGCTGCAATTATGGTGACTTACCCCTCAACACACGGCGTGTTTGAACAAGAAATCGTTGCATTGTGCGATTTAATACATGAGCACGGTGGGCAAGTTTATGTTGATGGCGCCAATCTCAATGCCCTTGTTGGGATTGCCGCACCCGGGAAATTTGGCGCTGATGTGTCGCATTTAAACTTGCACAAGACTTTCTGTATTCCTCATGGCGGTGGCGGCCCCGGCATGGGGCCCATAGGCGTGGGTGCTCATTTAGCGCCCTTCCTGCCATCACATCCTCTGGTACCCGTGCACGACCTGCCAGCCACCAACGATACCGTGTCCTCGGCGCCGTTCGGAAGTGCCTCTATTCTGCCAATCTCATGGGTCTACATCAGACTGATGGGCGCGAGTGGCTTAAGGCTCGCCAGCCAAGTTGCTATTCTGTCAGCCAACTATGTTGCGCATCGCCTGAGACCTCATTTCCCCATTCTTTACACGGGCAAAAATGGCACTGTTGCGCACGAATGTATCATCGATATTCGACCGATCAAGGAATCCAGTGGTATAGGCGAGGAAGATATTGCAAAGCGTCTGATGGACTTTGGTTTTCATGCGCCAACGATGTCATTTCCCGTCGCGGGCACTTTGATGATAGAGCCCACGGAATCAGAATCAATCGCCGAACTCGACCGCTTTTGCGACGCAATGATTGCGATTCGGGAAGAAATCAGAAAAGTGGAGCGTGGCGAATTTGACGCCATAAACAACCCGCTGAAAAACGCGCCTCACACCGCCCTCGAGAGTATTTCTGACGGCTGGCCGCATCCTTACACTCGTGAGCAAGCGGTGTACCCCGTGGCTAGCTTGAGGAACGCCAAGTATTGGCCGCCGGTTAATCGCGTTGACAACGTATATGGCGACCGCAACTTGATCTGCTCCTGCCCACCGATCGAGGACTATATCGACTCGTGAGTGGGCGCTGAGCGCACCCGGTCCGGGACTATTGCTCTATTGCGGCTGGATCGCACTGCTATTCAGCCTAACATAAAGTGCGATTCTATCGGTGCAGCGCCATGACTATTACGGCTGGATCTCGCCGACATCCAGCCCCAGCTGGGAATCGGCGCCGAACTGTTCCGACCACTGATCGATCACGCTGTGAAGCTGTTCCTGGGATCTCAGCTTGCGTCGGTTGCCGCGCGGTACCAACCGATTAACTTGATCCTCATCGAGCAGTCGGGCTTTGGCTCGATCTCGCCATTGAGTCTCTAACACCTCAAGTATCAGGGCTTTCGCCGCGGAGTCGTAAATCGGGCAGGTCACTTCTACACGAAAATCCAAGTTGCGCGTCATCAAATCAGCAGAGGAAATAAAGACTTTCGGATCACCGTTGTTGTCAAAAACAAACACTCTGGGATGTTCAAGGTATCGATCAACGATACTGATCGCCTTAATATTCTCACTCAAACCTTTTACACCTGCCTTCATCGAGAACATGCCTCT
>DOVB01000155.1 GCA_003520285.1 Halieaceae bacterium | reverse complement strand
ATTCGAGTGTGGTGCTGCCTCGCACGCACTCATCGTGCTGAATGGTCTGCTGGGTGTGATGATTCCAAATCGGGACGAGCGAGGTGTAATAGCCTGCGGCTTGCGCCGCGGAGGCTCGCTGCTGACTCAGCAGAGCTATCTCATCGACGTCTTCGCGTCGACAGTGAAATCGAGTAGCAATAAAATCTGCGCCTACGCCCATCAGCAAAAAGCGATGTTTGAGGGCGAAGCTCTGATCATGAAAAGCGGTTGCTTTATCGGAGAGCATAGGAACGCGCGACATCATTTCGATGCCCCCGCCCATGGTAAGGTCTGCTTGGCCGGTCATGATTTTCATTGCGGCAATGTTGCAGGCGTCTAAGCCTGAAGAGCAAAAACGATTCACGGTAATGCCTGGGATATGATCCGGCCAGCCGGCTACCATAAGACTCGTTTTGGCAATGTTGGCTGCTTGATCGACTGCTTGAGTAACACAACCCAGGGTGAGGTCTTCAATGCGATCAGGATCTAATCCGGTTCGCTCTCTCAGTGTCTCGAACAATGACGCCATGACCTCCATCGGCATCAGTGCTGCTAGCCCACCCTCGGGTTTGGCCTTTGTGCGTGCTGAGCGGATGGCATCATAAACGAAGGCGTGATTCACGAATCGCGCCCGACAATGAAGGAAGCGCAGGTCGTGGTGCTACCTCCTAAGTTAAAGGTCGCCATGTTACGGGCATTGGCGATCTGTTGAGCCCCTGCTCGATCTGTGACTTGTTTGGCGCAGTCCAGTAACATTCGAACGCCAGTCGCACCGACTGGGTGCCCCAATCCAATCAGACCGCCGCTGGCGTTGATTGGGAAGTCACCATCTTTGGTGATTCGGCCTTCTTCTACTGCTTGATAGCTTTGGCCTGGCGCAGTGAGTCCAATATGGTCGATCGCCATGTATTCGGTGATCGTGAAGCAATCGTGGGTTTCCAAGCCATCGAGATCAGTGATTTTCTTCAACCCCGCACGTTTCAATACGTCTTGTGCCAGTGCTGCTACGTGCGGAAAAATGTATTCGCTGTTCCTGCTGGCAAAGAGTTTTGAAGCCAGACTGATGGGGGCTGATGTGTGTCCCCAGCCTTTGATTCTTGGAAGATCTTTTAAAGCCCGCCCGGTTCGCTCAGCGTAGGCTCTAGCCGCAGTTTCACTGGCTAAGATCACACAAGCGGCGCCATCGGTAATTTGTCCGCAGTCTAGTTTTCGGACTAAGCCCTCGATCACGGGATTCAAAGTATCATCGTCTGCAAAGGCATCATCGGCGATGATCCAGTCGCGTGTCTGTGCCTTCATATTCGCGCGTGCGTTGGTAAAATTAATCTTGCCAATCGTTTTAAGGTGATCAGTATTGATGCCGTAGCGCTTTTGGTACTCTTGCGTCAGCAGGTCGAATTGGTGCGGCCATGGATAGTCGCAAGCAGAGGCCTCATGGCCTTTCCAGGTTGCTGCGCCAAGATACTCGGCGCCCGTTTTTCCATCGACATTGCGCATTTGCTCGATGCCGAGCACGGCGGCTAGGTGATAATGTCCGGCTTCGATATCCCGCATGGCTGCGAGCAGGGCGATTGAACCCGAAGCGCACGCGGCCTCGTGTCTGCTGGTCGGGATGCCGATCATTTCAGGATACACCTCTGCGAAAAATCCGCCCAACAGGCCTTGCCCATTGAATAAGTCACCGACAAAGTTGCCAACATGCGCTACGTCGATGTCTGCCGGTGCAATATTGGCTTGCGACACCGCCGCCTCGAAGACCTCTTTGAAGACATCAAAGACTTCTAAGCCTTCACGAGCCCAATTGCGGGCAAAATCGGTTTGTTCGCCACCGAGGATGTAAATGTTGGATGTGTTCATAGTGATTGTCCCTGCCAGTGGTTTACTGAGGCCTGATACTCTTGGTGCAGTGCAGCTACGACCTGCTCGATAGATTCTTCTTTGGTAATATGTCCTACCCCTTGTCCTGCTGACCAAATGTCGCGCCAGCGTTTTGCGTCGATGCTAGCTTGGGCAAAATTGATATCGGCAGCGGGTGGCATATTATCGGGGTCAAATCCCGCTTGTTGCAGGCTGGCCCGCAGCCAATTCGCTTTGACTCCGGTCACTGCATCAGAGGTAACAATGTCGCTTAAGTTAGAGGCAACGACCATTTGTTTATAGGGATCGGCCGCCATACTTTCTTGTGTCGCAATGAACCGCGTGCCCATATAAACATAGTCAGCGCCCATGACTTGTGCCGCGTGGATCGCTTCGCCACTGCTAATTGCGCCCGACAGAATAAGATCACCACTGAAGAATGAGCGCACTTCTTTGATGAAGGCGAAGGGTGATAAAAAGCCCGTATGACCGCCTGCGCCCGCACAGACCAGCGCTAAGCCATCAACGCCAGCGGCAGCGGCTTTCTTAGCAAAATCGAGAGTAATGACATCGGCATACACTTTGCCACCATAGCTGTGCACTGCCTCGATGGCGTCTTTTGGACTGCCCAAGGCAGTGATCACGATGGGTGCCCGGTAACGTACAGCAAGTTCCAGATCGCTTTCACGGCGGGGGTAGGAAGGGTGCATAATCAGATTAATCGCCCAAGACTGGCGGTGCTTCGGAGTATCCAGCGCAGTAGTAATTGTGATTAGCCATTGCTCTAACTCATCAGCGGTGCGAGTATTTGGTGTTGGGAAAGATCCGATGATACCGGCCTGAGCGCTGGCGATGACCATTTCGGGTCCGGAGAGCAGGAACATTGGCGCCTGAATGATGGGAAGTACGGGGTGTGTCATAAAACGGCGCGCTCTAATGAAAGGTTTCATAGTAAGACTGATATGGGAATAATTCAATAATGCAAGCACCCGAAGTCAAGGTGTCTGACGCAGAGGCCACTCCCAGTATTGAAACGAGAGCCAGTTCAATCAATCGAGCGCTCGATCAAATCGGTGACATGTGGACCATACTGATCTTGCAAGAGATTTTTTGGGGCATCAACACCTTCGGAGACATGCTCGCGGCGACTGGCGCGTCGCGCGGTATCTTATCGAACCGACTCGAGTGGCTGCAGCAGATTGAGTGTTTGAAAAAAGCGCCCAGCCCCGATGCGCGAGTCCCCGTTTATCGACTCACGAAAAAATCAATGGAGCTTTACGACAACGCGCTGATGGCGATTGTTTGGGAGCGCCAGTATTACTCGCATCCACAACTCGATAGCATTGAACTTACTCACTCGGTTTGTGGGCACTCGTTCTGGCCAGAGATGGTTTGTGCACACTGTGAAGGGCGGGTAGCTTGGACCGACGTCAGTTACGCGCCCGGGCCAGGAGCAGGGCGCGATCTCCGCGGCATCAAGACCCGTCGCAGGGCGAGTAAGACGATCGCCGACCAATCTGGTGGTAAAGCGCTGTATCGAAATTTAACTGAGCTACTTGGTGATCGCTGGACCTCTAATATTATTGCGCTCGCTTATCACGGGTTGCACCGTTTTGAGGAATTCAATCAAGAGCTACCGGTCGCGACCAACATCCTGTCGGATCGTTTAAAGCGCTTAGTGGATCATGGCTTGCTCTATAAGAAACCGTATCGCCCGTCGGTGTTGCGCTACGAGTATCATCTGACGGCAAAAGGCGCCGACTTATTCCCTTATTTTATGACGCTCCTGCGCTGGGGTGATCGCTGGTGCAACGATGGCACTGGTCCGCCCATTGAAGTCATTCACACACCCTGTGGTAAACCACTGCAAGCTGAGGTGCGATGTGATCATTGCAGTGGACGTTTACAGGCGCGGGAGGTTGATTTCGAGCATCTCGCCTAACGCGCTCTTTGATGCTGGTTAGATGCTTGTATAAGTGAACTGTTATACGGTATTGTGGTCATTCAGTAGAACCGTTTTAAGAGGTAGAGCATGGCATCTCATCAAGATGAAGCGCCCTTTGGATTCGATCATGGACCCTATTTGACGGGCGCCTATGCCCCCGTTTTCGACGAGCAGGTATTGCAGGATCTCCCCATCGAGGGTCGTTTACCGACTGACCTCACGGGCGTCTATTTGCGCAATGGCCCTGATCAGCGCTTTGAGCCAAAATCAATGCATCATCCCTTCGACGGTGATGGGATGCTCTTTAACGCGCACTTCCAAGAGGGCAAGGTCACTATTCGTAATAAATGGGTGCGAACCAGTGGTTGGCTGAAAGAGTCCGAAACCGACCAATCTGAGTATTGGGGCATTATGTCGTCGTACAAGGAGTCGCCCGAGTGTCCAATGAAAGACACGGCCAACACCGATGTGATTGGGCATGCAGGGGTAGCGGTTGCCAGCTGGTACCTAGCGGGAGAACCCTATCTGCTGGACCCTATTACGCTTGATACACTCGGACCGGCACCTTATACCGCGGCGCCCGGATACGGTTTCTCGGCTCACCCTAAAGTCGATGATGTCACCGGCGAATTGATGTTTTTCGATTACTTTCATCAAGCGCCACACATGAGTTATGGCGTCGTAGGCGCAGATCGAAAGTTGAAGCATCATGTCGAGATTGAGTTGCCAGGAAGTCGGTTACCTCATGATATGGCGATTACAGAGCATTACTCGATCTTGCATGATTTGCCCGTGTGGCACTGTGAAGAAGCGTACGCCGCAGGCCGTCATAAGATTGTATTTGATGCAAACACCCCAGCTCGGTTTGGCGTCATACCCAGATTTGGCGCTGGCGATACGATCCGCTGGTTCGAATTCTCTTCCTGTTTTTTATATCACTCGGTCAACGCGTGGGAAGAGGGCAACGAGGTCGTGATGGTTGCTTGTCGCTTTATGCCGGCTCTCGATGCTAATGGCGAGATTGACGAAGCGCGCACTGCAAAGAATATCGCCGAGCTCAAGATGAATGCGCGACTCTGGGAGTACCGCATGAATATCGTGACAGGCGAGGCAGCTGAGCGTTGCTTGAATCCGGATCTGAATGTTGAATTCCCATCTTTTGATAGCGGGAAGACGGGTCGTTTTACTCAGTGGGCTTATCTGGTCGACCACAATCCCGAAACCCTTCATTGGACCGGTATCAGAAAACTCAATACTGTTACCGGCGAGTGCGTAGGTGCTTGGAGCGATGACTCAGAGAATGCTTGGTACAGTGAGCCCTGGTTCGCAGCTGCTGATAACCAGCGTTGTGAAGACCATGGTTATGTGATCACTTTCGTTTGGAATAATCGGACCAAAGAGCAGCAGTTGCAGGTCTTTGATGCGCAAGATATCAGCCGAGGCCCGATTGCGCGTGTTCACATGCCTCTGCGTGTGCCCCAAGGTTTTCATGCCTGCTGGATGTCGGCTTCGCAGTTGGCTGCTGCCTAGCACCGAGTAACTCTGCCACTCCTTGATTCGCAGTGCGTCCGCTCGCGTGACGCGCTGGCGGAAAACTGCCCCGAGTAGTGGGCTTCAAGCGCTACAGCGGCAACTCTGTTTTATAGCGAACCTGCTTCAAAGCGATACTCGAGCGAATATGCTCTATTTCTGGCATCGGCGAGAGATCATCAATGATGAATCGCTCCAATGAGGCGACATCTGGCATCACCACACGAATGAGGTAGTCCTCTGTACCTGTCATTAGGTAGCATTCCATAACTTGGGCGTGTTGGTTAATCCGCGACTCGAAGTCGATCAATTGCGACCGCGTTTGAGTCTTGAGCGTGATGAAGATGAAGACGTTCAGTGTTAAGCCGGCTAAAGCGGGATCTAACAGCGCCACGTAGCGTTTCAAGATCCCCTGTGATTCAAGGCGCTTCACTCGTGCTAGACACGGTGATGGTGAGAGATTGATCTGTTTTGCAAGCCGAGTATTAGAGATTTTTGCATTACGCTGTAACTCACGCAGAATCTTGAGGTCAAGACTGTCGATTTCCATTTGTGCTTTAGAACCTGTATTTTTCAGCATAAAATTTTGTAAACACTAGATCTTATCTTAGAATTAGGCAAGATATTTTGTTGAGCAAAGAATATAGTGAGCCATTAACAGGAGCCTCACTATGTCGAATCACAATCAATCGTCAATGGCGTCGTCGGAAGACGCGATCGAACTTGCGGAGTGGTCGGATGCCCTGCGAGGCGTGGTTGAGCATGCTGGCCCAGAGCGTGCTCGCCAGCTACTAGATCTGTTAGCCAATATTGCGCGTGATCCCGCTATTGGCTGGCAGCCGGTGCATGGCACTCCCTACATCAATACCGTGACCTTGGAATCGCAACCGCCGTTCCCTGGTGACTTGGCACTAGAGGAAGAGCTCGTGTCTATCATGCGGTGGAATGCGTTGGCCATGGTGGCACGCGCTAATGCAGCTTACGGCGAACTCGGCGGTCATATTGCGAGCTATGCGAGTGCTGCTGACTTGTTTGAAGTTGGGTTCAATCACTTTTTTAAGGCAGCGACAGATTCGACTGCTGGCGATGTTATTTTTTATCAGCCACATTCGGCGCCCGGTATCTACGCACGTGCGTTCCTAGAGGGTCGTTTGAGCGAGACTGATTTACGACACTATCGCCAGGAAGTCACCGCTGCCCGAGTGGGTGCTCAGGGTTTGTGCAGTTATCCTCACCCATGGCTGATGCCCGATTTTTGGCAGTTCCCCACAGGGTCAATGGGTATTGGACCTATCAGCTCTATTTATCAAGCGCGCTTCATGCGTTACCTCGATCACCGTGGTATCTCGGACACCGCTGAGCGTCGTGTCTGGGGGGTGTTTGGGGATGGTGAAATGGATGAGCCCGAGAGTATGTCGGCACTTACCATGGCGGCAAGAGAGGGGCTCGATAATCTCACTTGGGTGGTGAATTGTAATTTACAGCGTCTGGATGGTCCCGTCCGTGGTAACAGCCGCATTATTGACGAGTTAGAGGCACTCTTTAGTGGCGCAGGGTGGAATGTCATTAAGTTGGTTTGGGGCTCTGACTGGGACGGTTTATTCGCGCGCGATCGCAAAGGCGCGCTGGTTCAAGCTTTTGCCAACACGGTGGATGGTCAGCTGCAAACCTTTGCAGCAAAAGATGGCCGTTACAACCGCGATACATTCTTTGGCCAGAATCCTGATTTGCAGGCTTTGGTCGCTGGGTTAACCGACCAGCAGATTGATCAGTTAAAACGGGGCGGACACGACTTGGTCAAAATTTATGCGGCCTATGATGCTGCGGTAAAACACCAGGGGCGGCCGACCGTGATTTTGGCGCAGACCAAAAAAGGCTTTGGCATGGGCGAGGCCGGGCAGGGCAAGATGACGACCCACCAGCAGAAGAAATTGGATCGCGACGCTCTGCTCGATTTCAGAGATCGATTTCACTTGCCGCTCACCGATGAGCAGGCGGAAACACTGAGTTTCTATAAGCCAGAGCCCGACAGCCCCGTCATGCAGTATCTGCACTCGCATCGACAGAACTTGGGTGGTTGCATCCCTCAGCGTCGAACAACGGCGCAGCAGCTATCAGTACCGGATATTCAGAATTATGGTGCTTTTGCACTTCGAGCCGATGGCAAAGAGATGTCAACGACCATGGCTTTTGTGAGGCTCATGACGGCGCTGTTAAAGGATCCGGGTATTGGAGAGCGGGTCGTACCCATTGTTGCTGATGAAGCCCGTACCTTTGGTATGGCGAATCTATTTAAGCAGGTGGGCATTTACTCAAGTGTCGGTCAGCGTTACGAGCCCGAGGACATTGGCTCTATTTTGAGCTACCGCGAGGCACGCGATGGTCAAATACTAGAGGAGGGTATCAGCGAGGCG
The DNA here is from genome assembly GCA_003520285.1 of Halieaceae bacterium. Classification (GTDB taxonomy): domain Bacteria; phylum Pseudomonadota; class Gammaproteobacteria; order Pseudomonadales; family Halieaceae; genus Aequoribacter. The sequence goes on along the minus strand of DOVB01000155.1, from coordinate 7,003 downwards.
GGTGCCATAAGCTCGTGGACGGCCGCAGCGACCTCATACTCCGCCCACGGCGTGGCGATGTTGCCCTTTTATATTTACTACTCCATGTTTGGTTTTCAGCGAATTGGGGACTTAATTTGGGCCGCGGCCGATCAGCGTGCCAGAGGCTTCTTGATGGGTGCGACCTCGGGCAGAACAACGTTGGGCGGAGAAGGGTTGCAGCATCAGGATGGGCATAGTCATCTGCTAGCGGCCACCGTGCCGAATTGCAGAGCTTATGATCCTGCTTACGCCGGAGAACTCGCTGTAATCATAGACTATGGCATGAAACGTATGTTGTCTGAGCAGTGTGATGAGTTCTTCTATATCACGGTTATGAACGAAAACTATCCGCAGCTAAGTTTACCTGAAGGGGTTGAACAACAGGTGATAGAGGGACTTTATCGAGTTGAGCGTAAGAGTCCAAAAAAACCGCTCGCCACCCTGAATCTCATGGGTTCGGGCAGCTTACTGCCAGAAGTCCGCGAAGCAGCTGAGTTGCTCAGCCGCGACTGGAATATCGGGGTCGATGTCTGGAGCGTCACGAGTTTTAGTGAGCTTGAACGCAATGCTCGAGAATGCGAGCGCTGGAATAGATTACATCCGCTGGAACCCCCGCGAGAGTCCGTTCTGGACAGGGCGTTTGATACCGATGCACCGGTGGTGGCCGTGAGTGATTACGTGAGAGCTCTGCCACAACTGATCGCGCCTTACTTAGACGCCCCTTACAGCGTTCTGGGTACTGATGGGTTTGGTCGCAGTGACACGCGTGAGCAGCTTAGAGATTTTTTCGAGATCAGTCGTCAGCACATTGTGGTAGCGGCGCTCTCAGCCCTTGTGAAGCAGCATAAAATTCCCCCTGAGCTGCAACACGAGGCGATTCAGCGGTATCAATTACGACCTGACCAGTCGCCATCGTGGCTCATTTGATGGATTTGAGCCTTGAGCTAGGCGGCGTCGCGCTGGATTCTCTGAAGCTCCAAAGACTGGTTACAGCAGGAGGGTGAAGCCTTTTGGGTGGCCTTGGCACTCATTTCTCAGTCTGTGTTGGCTGGTCATTATCGCCTCATTTGGGTATAGTTGCGTCCTTTTTTGTGACGTTATTCCTTAATCGCGAGTCCTCCTATGGCAGCTACATATCCTGTTAAAGTGACTGATGTCACGCACTGGAACGACAAATTATTCAGCTTCAAGACCGAGCGTGCTCGCGAGTTTCGCTTCGAGACTGGACAATTCACGATGATCGGTTTAACCGTCGACGGTAAGCCATTACTGCGCGCTTATTCCATTGCTAGCGCGAGCTACGATGATCATCTTGAGTTCTTGAGTATCAAAGTGCCTGACGGTCCTCTCACCTCTCGTCTTTGCAATATTCAGGTCGGTGACGAGATTCTGCTGGGTAAGAAGCCTGTTGGCTCACTCCTGTTGGCAGATTTGCATCCCGGAAGGAATCTCTATTTATTCTCGACCGGTACCGGGCTGGCGCCGTTTATGGCAATTATTCGAGACCCCGCAGTGTATGAGCGATACGAGAATGTCGTAGTACTTCACGGCGTTCGCAACGTATCTGACCTTGCCTATCGTGATTATATTACCAATGACTTAATGAACGATGAGTTTCTCGGCGAGTACACCAGTCGACAGCTCAAGTATTACCCGGCAGTCACGCGCGAGCCCTTCGAAACACAGGGTCGAATCACCGACTTGACGCGAGATGGATCTGTGGCTGCCAAGCTTGGCCTGCCGATGCTGGATCCTGAGCACGACCGAGCGATGATCTGTGGCAGCATGGAAATGCTGAAGGATACCTCAGCACTGCTCGATGAACTGGGATTTCAAATTTCGCCTAATCAGGGTACCGCGGGTGATTACGTCATTGAGCGCGCGTTCGTCGGCTAAAGCCCTTCCGTTAGCATGACTGGGCGAGTTGGTGTTTTAAGTCGATCCCGCTGAGGGCGGGGGGGTGGTTACGTTATTGAGAGTGGTTTAAAGTCGTTTCGGTTCAAGATTCAAAGAAGAATCCTAAGACACTTACTTTTATCTTAGCCTCTGCGTCTTTTGTTGTGCTCTGTGCTCTGTGCTTTGTGCTCTGCGGCGCCCGCTGAGATAGTCCGCAGGCCGCACACTGTTAATGAAAGATAAAAAAAGGGTAGAGCAAGCTCTACCCTTTTTGTTCTTCCGATGATTAGAACGTGTAATCGAGCTTGATTGCGATGTTGCGTGGTCTTGCATAAATCGCATCATAGGCAATGCCGTCAAGTGCTCCGCCCGACGCCAGTCGTACGAAAGTTCGAGCAAGCGGAATGGTGCCGCCAATCACTTTAATCCGTTCATCGGTTAAGTTATCGCCAATGATCGATACACGCCATTTGCCATCTTCACTTCCCAGTCCAATTTGGGCGCCAAGCTTGGTGTAACCACTCTCATCAATATTCTTGTCGAGGTTCGAGGTGATGAAATATTCTGATGAGGTATCGACGTTTAGGTTGGCATCAAACACGAGTCCATTATTTAAGCCTCGGGTGTAATCCAAACCGAAGTTTGACGTGGTTTCAGGCGCGTAGGGCGCAGTTTCGCCAGACCGATCACAGTAGATTCCGTTGGTCGGAGCTTCGCCGTAGGCGCACTGACTGTCTTTGAAGTCCGTGAACGTATAGTCGAGCGATGCGAGTGACGCATAAAGCTCTAGCCCATCGGTCAGCAAATATCGACCATCGACCTCAAAGCCTCTTACTTCAGCGGATGACGCATTCTGCACTAAGAAACTTAGAGTTCCATCGAAGATATTGGTTTGAAGATCGGTGTAATCGGTCGCGAAGTAGGTGGCGTTCAATTCGGCCCGATCCCAGCGCATTTTGACACCAATCTCGATATTCTCGGCTTCTTCGTCCTCAAACTCGAAGGTACCAGGCACGGCTACCAGTGGTGTGCTTGGTATAGAGTTGCCACGAATATCAAAGCCACCGGCTTTTGAGCCTTGGGTATAAGACACGTGACCAGTGATATTGTCATTGAAGTCATAGCTTAAGCGAACCAGAGGATCAAAAGAGCTTTCGTTGCGGCTGCCATCAATCTCATGTGCGCCAGTGTTCAGTACGCCAGCCCAAAGAGCTGCGAGGAGGGGCGCAGGGGTAGAGTTGGTGGGCAGTCTTTCGAGTGTAACTTTGCGGTAGCCCTCTTTATCTTCGTTGGAGTAACGCGCGCCCAGCGTTAACTCCAGTTGGTCTGATAGTTGGATGTCGGTTTGGAAAAAGACCGAGTACATGTCGGAGCTCTGGTCGAAGGTGCGATCCCAATACGAGTCCACTAGGAGTGAGACCGGAGGCCCCGCGAGTGCTAGGAAACTACCGAGATAGACCTCATCGGTGACATCGACTTCGCCTGACTGAAAGAACACGCCAGCAATGTAGTTGACTCTATCATCCCCAGGTGACGCAATCCGCAATTCCTGCGACCACTGAGTGTAATCCTCGGTTTGGTTCGTGCGATCGAGTAGTTCAAGTCCCACGTAGTCAACATCTAGAATCTCATCGGTGTTGTAATCTACGAAACCCGTGATCGAGGTAAGAGTGAAGCCGTTATAATCGTAGTTAGCCGTTAGCACGAGATTGGTCATCTCGTTGATACTCTGGACTTCGCCCGACGCCCTTACCCAATCTTCTTCGGTTTCCACTGCGATTGGACCGGCAAATACTAAGCTATAGCCATCTTGGGGGGCCAGGGCCTCCATGGCATAGCCATACGAATCAAACTGTGCTGATTCCGCTTTCAAGTTGATTTGCAGATTGTCCGAGGCGTCCCACTCGAGCTGGGTCCGCAAGTAGGTTTCTTCCCGTTGTGGCTCAACACGGCCAAGTTGCTCATTGAATACCCAGCCTTCCATATCTCGCCATGATGCAGCAACACGAGCGCGAACGGTGTCACTGAGCGGTCCTGATAGCACGAGCAGCGCTTGAGACTCTTCATGTTCTGATTCGTATGAGACCGAAAACTTCCCTTCGAACTCTTCAGTCGGCTTGGCCGAGGTAATGTTAATTGCACCTGCGATGGCGTTTTTGCCAAACAGGGTCGGTTGCGGCCCTCGCAGCACTTCCACGCGCTCAAGATCGACCAGAGGCGTTCTGATGAGCTGACTCCTACCATAGGAAATACCATCGAAATACATTGCGACGGATTGCTCAAAACCTTTGTTGTTGCCGGTCGTTACGCCGCGAATACTCAAGGTAGAATCGATTTGATTTTCACTAATAAAAAAATTGGGGATTGATGAAGATAATGATGCTAGATCATCGATACTTCTGTTCTCCAGAGTTTTTCCTGAAACCGCCGAAATAGAGATAGGAACATCTTTTAGTGTCTGCTCTCGTTTCTGAGCCGTAACCAAGACCTCCTCTAACATTTGAGCGCCTACTAATGGGCTCGCCAGAGCCAAGCTTATTGCGCTAATAAGTACCTTACGTTTTGACTGATTCATCATGAAGCTCCCTTCGTTATTATTACTTCGTTGACAAGCTCGATGGTTGGCTAAGCGTGTGTCATTACGCGCCTATCCACCCTTGTGGTCGTCGATCAATTAAACACTATCCTTGCATAAAAGAACAGAGGGGACATTGTAACAACGCGTGAAATATCGACGCGCTGCCTAAGATTGGCCAGCACAGTCAGAGTCGTGGCAATCACTTGTGAAGTGATCAGTTACCGCTGGCGGTAGGCTAGCGCTGTTAGGGGTAGCTATAGCTCGATTGTAACCCCAATGGCACTCCGATCGCCCACAGACCTATCAGAAATGCAGTCCAAAGCACCAGAAAGCTGATCGTATAAGGCAGCATCATTGCCACAACGGTGCCTATCCCGGTGTCTTTGACATAGCGCTGGCAGTACACCACCACTAAGGGGAAATAGGGCATTAATGGGGTGATGATGTTAGAAGTTGAGTCGCCTATGCGGTATGCGGCTTGAGCAAGGTCGGGAGAGATTCCCAATTGCATTAGCATTGGCACAAAGATCGGCGCGAGCAAGGCCCATTTTGCTGAGGCTGAGCCCACGAACAAATTAAGCAGAGCTGTCAGTAGCACGATACCAGTAATCGTCACTGCGCCTGGCAACCCAAGTGCTTGCAGGCCCTGCGCGCCTTCAAGCGCGAGCAAGACGCCTAGGTTCGAAGCCCCGAAAGCGTAAATGAACTGGGCGATAAAAAACATAATCACCAGATAATAGGCCATATCTTGCATCGATTTGGTCATGCCTTCTATGACATCTCGCGAGCTTGTGACAGTCCCGGCGGCAATACCGTAAACGATCGCGGGTAACAGAAAGAGCAAGAAAATGAGCGCAACGATCGAGTTCATCAGTGGCGCACCGAATTCGGTGAGTGTGCCACCGGCTCCGCGCCAAGCCGACTGTTCAGGTAGTGCGGATAGCGTGAGTAAACTTGCTGCCAGGAGCATCGATGCGAGAGCCCATCTGAGTGCATGCCGTTCATTGGGTGTTAAAGGCTCGATCGAGTTGGGGCTATCAATATCGTCATCAACAGGTGTCTCTGCGAGTCGAGGTTCGACTAAACGATCGGTAACAAACCAACCTGCAGCGATAATCAATACCGATGAAAGCGCAGTAAAATAATAGTTATTGAGCGGGTTTAGAGTGATATCAGGTGCAATCAACTGCGCTGCTGATTGCGTGATCCCCTGCAACATGGGGTCGATCGCAGATGGCACGAAGTTGGCAGAGAATCCTCCTGAAACACCAGCGAAAGCAGCCGCGATACCCGCTAAGGGGTGACGTCCTGCGGCATAGAAAATGATCCCGCCAAGAGGAATGACCAGAACATATCCCGCATCTGCAGCCGTGTGGCTAACAATTCCAACTAAGATTACCATGGGTGTGAGAAGCCACTTGGCTGTGGCGCTAAGTAGGGCTTTCAGGCCAGCGTTAATAAAACCGGTGTGCTCGGCCACGCCAATACCCAACATAGCGACTAAGACAACGCCAATGGGGTGGAATTGTGCGAAATTCTTAACCATGCTACTGGTAAAGGCTGTGAATGCTTCGCCAGACAGTTGGTTCTGAATCACCACTGCGGCTCCGGTTCTGGGATCGATCAGGTCAAAGGTGAAGAGTGACAGTAGAGCAGAGAGCAGCCAGACGACGCCCAGTAGTCCGACAAAGAGCATGGCAGGATCGGGCAGGGCGTTACCACTGCGCTCGATGAATGCTAAGAGGCGTTGACCGCGTGTTCGACTTGTCATTCTCTGCTCCTAAGGTGTAATCACCTTGATTGGAAAGTATTCGAGTAAGTAGGTCAAGTGCTCATGCTCTTACTGGCTGATATGTCGCTCTGAGCACTCTTTGTTGCGGCGATAGCTTTAATTCACTCATGATTTAATAAAATCAATGGTAAGCATCTAATTTTCGAACTATCACAAATATTAAGTTTGTTTAATATTGAAAGGGTCAAATTCAACGACGCACTTACGAGGAAAATATTATGTCTTTACGAATTAACGAAGTTGTACCAAATCTAGAGTTGCTCACTGACCACGGCACCTTCAAATTACACGATTTTATTGGGGATCAGTGGACTATTCTGTTCAGTCATCCAAAAGACTACACACCCGTATGTACCACAGAGTTTGGTGCCGTTGCGCAGTTGGCGGATGAGTGGGAAAAGCGCAATACGAAAGTGATTGGACTTTCGGTAGACTCAGTTGAAGAGCACGCGGGCTGGAAGGCTGACATCGAGTCCTACTCTGGTGCAAAAGCCGGATTTCCAATCATTGCCGACGATGATCTTGCGGTTTCAAAAGCACTCGATATGCTGCCCGCAGATGCCTACCTACCCGACGGTCGCACAGCGGCAGATTCAGCCAGCGTGCGTGTCGTGTTTATCTTTAGTCCCGATAAAAAGTTGCAGCTGTCGATGACGTATCCAATGTCTGTAGGTCGTAATTTTGCCGAAGTGCTGCGAGCGCTCGATGCTCTGCAG
>DOVB01000238.1 GCA_003520285.1 Halieaceae bacterium | reverse complement strand
GATTTCTCGAGTGTCCTTGAGCCTTTGCAACAGTGACGCAAGCCGCGTTTCTTAAAGTGTGATAGCGCGCTGAACAGTTGCGCTAGGGCCTCCTTGCTTCAACGTGTTGTAAACTCTATTGAGCGCATTTCTCAGGTGTTCCATCGCTCGCCGCTATTCGATACAGCTGCCGGCGCGTATGCTCTCGGTATCGCTTAACGAGGGATCTCGCATGCTCCGACTTATGACTATGGTACTGGTTTCAACTGCACTCTCGGGTTGCTTTGATCTTGAGCAAAAGCTCAGTGTGTCTTCTACCGATGCGCGCTACGATGTAGCGGTGGTGGTTAAGTCAGAGGTGCTTGATACCTTAGAAAAACGCAGTGAAGACGGCTATTGCGATATTCAATTTGACGAGCTCGATGATGGCGTTCCTGAGGGAGTTACGTGCACCGTTCAGCAAGAGGCTGATGCCGAAGGGGTTCACTGCGGTGTGAGTTATCAGGGCCCGCTCTCTGCGATGCAAGAGTTGATTTTAAGCAAGGGAGGCGATCATCCAGTTGATCTGTTTGAGCTGACCGAGAGTGGCCCTAACCGACTCCGTTTAGAAACCCGTTATGGCGGTGATGCCAGCGCTGAGAGCGAAGGTGTGGGACGCTTGGCAAGACGTATTATTGCGGCTGCATTTGCCGATAGCGCCTTAGTTTGGCGGGTTGAGGCCCCTGCGATCATCGCCACTAATGGTCGAATCTCGGAAGATGGCCGCAGCGTCGAGTGGGAGCTCTCACTTCAAGATCTGATAGAGAGCGGAGAGCCCGGAAATTTCTATGTCGAGATGTCAGTGAACGATAGCGGTGCAATCGATTTGTAGTGTGCCGCGATGGGTCAGTTGCAATGACTGTGGGTCAGGTATTCCCGGCCACGTAAGCCCTGCTAGGGTCTAGCTTCAGTGAAAAGTATTGGGTGCCGTGGGTGAATTTGGGTAAGACCAATCTCAGCCAACCATGCCCGAATCCCACAGCAGCTTGGCAATCATGGCTAGTAGCGTGATGTTAAGAGTCCAGTAAATGAAGCGCTCTCCCCGAGCAATGGAAACTCGCACGGCAAAGTAGGCACCGATCATGTTTCCGACCGCGAGCGCACCACCTAGTAGCCAAATGATTTGGCTCTCTGCAGCAAAAATAATCAGCGCAACAATCGAGAAGAAAGCGATGATGAAGACTTTGTGCATATTGGTTTCGACCAGCGACAGGCCCATAACACGAGATAAAATTGGCATGATTAAAAACCCCACGCCAATTTGAATGAAGCCACCCCAGATGCCCGCTAAACCCATCAATACATGCCCAGCGATCAGCCTTGGGCGCGAAATTTCAGGGCGCTGGGGCACCATCGCATGAGTTTTCCAGCTACCTTGGAACTGCATAATGATCATGACCACAATCATGACGCCGGCCAAAACTGCGTTGAAGAGCTCACCATCGAGCTTGACGCCCAAGTAAGCGCCCGCTATAGCGCCGGGTAGGGTCGCGAGTGCGAGGCTTGCGCTGAGCTTAAAAGCGCTAAAACCACGGTTGCGAAAGGCCCAAATTGCGGTCAGATTCTGGAGCAATATTCCGATGCGGTTAGTGCCGTTCGCCGCGGGGCCTGATAAACCCAGAAACACCAGTGCAGGGACAGTCAGCAGTGAACCACCCCCTGCAGTGACATTGAGAAAGCCTGATATAACACCGATCGTCGCGAGTAGAGCAAGGGCTTCGGGCGAGGTATTCATTGTCCCAGTTCTTCGGCGACAGTCCGCATCGTTACGAACTCCTCTGCGGCAGTCGGATGAATTCCAATGGTCGAGTCAAACTGGGCCTTAGTTGCTCCCATAGACATGGCAATTGAAATACCCTGCATAATCTCGCCGGCATCGGGGCCCACCATGTGGGCGCCAACAACGCGATCGCTATCGCGGTCTACCAGGAGTTTCATTAGGCTGCGCTCATCACGGCCGCTGATAGTATGTTTCATGGGTCGAAATTCGCTGCGGTATACCGCGATACGAGGGTACTGGGCTATCGCTTGCTCTTGAGTGAGGCCGCAGGTGCCCACCGGCGGCTGGCTAAAAACGGCTGTCGCCACATTGTCATAACTCGGTGAGGGGCGTCCTTGACCAAATTGCTGGTAGGCAAATGCCATACCTTCCGCCAGTGCCATGGGCGTCAGCTCTGGACCGCCGGTGATATCGCCTAGAGCATAGATACTCGGAACTGAGGTTTGGAATTGCTCGTTCACAGATATCATACCGTCTGGCGTCAGTGTAACGCCGAGCTCTAAGGCGCCAAGTCCTTGTATGTTTGGCTGGCGTCCGGTGGCGAATAGCACCGTGTCAAAGATCTCTTGAAGCCCATCGGCGAATGTCGCTTGAATGCCCTCAGTCGTTTCGTTCAGCGACGTGACATCGGTATCCATTCTCAGGTCTACGCCAGTTTTTCTGATCTCATCACGCAGGTGGCGCCGGATGTCATCATCGAATCCACGCATAAATAAAGGGCCGCGGTAAGTTTGTGTCACCCGAGAACCCAGTCCATTGAACACGCCTGCAAATTCGGTTGCAATGTAGCCACCGCCGACAATCAAAAGTCGGTCGGGGAAGCGTTCAAGATCAAAAATTTCGTTAGACGTTACGCCGAGCGTGCTACCCGGGATCTCGGGGACATGAGGCCAGCCACCCGTAGCGATGAGGATCTTGCGCCCGTGTATTTCTTCGCCATTGACCAATACGGTCGTTGGTGAGGTGATGTGTCCTCTGCCGTCTATAAGTTGAGCGCCTGAATTGGCGAGTAGGGCACGATAGATATCGTTGAGACGACTGATTTCCTGAGTTTTAGCGCGGGTGAGCGTGGCCCAAGAGAACTGGGGTGCCTCGGGTGTCTGCCAACCAAATCCCTGAGCGTCGAGAAAGCCTTTGCCATATTCAGAGGCGTACACGTAAAGTTTTTTGGGAACACATCCGACGTTGACGCAAGTGCCGCCGAGATAACGGTCTTCGATGATAGCGACCCGTGCCCCCAGAGAGGCTGCAGTTCGGGCTGCTCTGACACCACCGGAGCCAGCACCGATAACAATGAGATCGTAAATCTGGGCCGCCATGTCCACCTCGCATTAAAAAAACGGTATTGTAGCAGTCTACGAGATACGGCCATACTAACCATCAGATTTTAGAGTAAGGAAGCAAGCAACATGCGCATTGTCATCGCGGCTTTGGCCGTTTTAAGCCTGATTGCCGGACTAGTCATGTATGGGGCACCCAGAATCCTCGGTATCGCTACCGGTTACACAGCAAAGCAGTTGTGCTCCACTCATTTTGTTGCCGAGTTGCCCGATCAGTTCGTGTGGGACTACGATGTTTTCCCGCGCATGGAGGTTATGGGGCCGCTCAGAAGTCAGCTGACGTATGTGGTAGATGAGACTTCTGCCTCGGTAACTGCCTCACTTTTGGGTTATCAGTCTACCGCGCGGTATCTGGGCGCCTTAGGGTGCACTCTGAACGCCCCTGCCCAAGCGGTCTTTGTCGAACCCAAGCCCAACGCGGTTGCTACTCCTGTGCTTGGTGTCCCGCCCGAGCTGCAGCAATTGCTAGGAGACGCGTTTGAGGAACCTGCCGGCGGTGGACGGAATACGCTGGCAATATTGGTCATGCATCGGGGCCAGCTGATCGCTGAGCGCTACGCGGACCCGGTGACGAGTGCAACGCCGATGCAAGCTTGGTCAATGAATAAGAGTTTGATTGCGACCTGGATTGGGATGCAGGTTGAGCGCGGCTATTTATCGACGGATCTCAGAGTAGTCGATCAATTAGCACAGCGGTATCCGTCCCAGTCGGGTCGCTACGAAAATTTGGATCCTGAACTGAGTTTGTTGCATTTTATGGCAATGTCGACGGGATTAGACTTCGAAGAAGCCTATGTACCCGGTGATGATGTGACTTATATGTTGTATCGGGCGGATACCGCTTGGACAGTGCCGCTAGAACTGGGGCATCAAGATGTACCGGGCGCCAAGTTTCGCTACTCGAGTGGAGACACCAATGTGGCGGCCTATTTTTGGCAAGAATCTCTTAATCAACCCTACTGGGAATGGATCGATACGGAGTTCAGTCAGGTGTTAGGACTCGAGGATCTCACTGCGGAAGCCGATGCCTCGGGTTATCAGATTGGATCAAGCTATCTTTATATGACCAGTCGAGATTGGCTCGCTGTGGGGCAGTTCTGGTTGGAGGCTCTTAAGGGGCGTTCGGATTTAATATCGGCAGATTGGATGCGTCTTGTCACCACGCCGCAGCCCTCGAGTCAGCGCGGAGAGTATGGTTTGGGCTTTTGGCTCAATACAGCAGGTGTCGTGTTTCCGGATGCTCCCGAAAGCTTGTTTTATGCGGGTGGTAACAGTGGTCAGTTTGTGGCGGTGTTACCAGAGCAAGATTTGGTCGTGGTGCGCTTAGGTTTGAGTCGTGTCGATGAGGGTATGAATGACCTCCTTGCTGGTTTGGTAAACACACATAGACGCCTCAACTGACCGAGTACTAAGATCATGGCGACACTCACAAAATTACCTCGACCACTGCGCCAAAAGCTACGTGATAAGGCCATCGACAAAGTGCGTCAGGATATTATTCACGCTGGGCGTCACGAGAGTGATTACAGTGATGCCGATCTGGCGTTCTTGATTGGTGAAAAGGAAAAAGAGATATGGTCGGGTATTGGGTGGAAGGGATTCGGCTTGGTCGCCCTTGCGTTGGGTATTAATATTGGGGTGTGATCATGTCGCTGTTTAAACTTGCCCAGTATTCTGCACTTATTTTTCTCATCAAGCGGCATCGCTCAAAAATTTATCGATGGCTATCGATCGCTGTTTTCATTCTGATTAGCTACTGGTTAGTGTCTGATCTTGAGCAATATGTCGCCCAGGCCTACCCCGCAGCGATGCTGTATTGGCTGGTTGGCAAAGCACTGTTGTTGTATCTGGGATTGGCAGTTCTGCTGTGGCAGCTTCGCCCGCGAGTCAGCGCCGGTGGTGTGCGAAAGGTGGAGCCCGAGCGATCAGTAGACGTCGTTC
>DOVB01000259.1:2691-5206 GCA_003520285.1 Halieaceae bacterium | reverse complement strand
TCCTTCGGGAGATCTGCGGGTGCTAGGTTAATGGTTATTTTCGAGTCCGGGAACTCGAAGTGACTGTTTAGAATGGCACTTCTGACTCGATCCTTGCTTTCGCGGACCGTCGTTTCAGGCATTCCAACAATATTGAATCCAGGTAAACCAGCGCTCAGGTGGGTTTCTACGCGGACCGAGGGTGCATCGATACCGACCATGGCGCGGGTGTATACCACTGATAGTGTCATAGCTCGTCCCTGAGCAGATATTTGGGTGATTCTGAACCGGCCTTAATCGAACGGTGTTAGTCAGAATTCTGTTCGAGTTGCTCGAGCTTGAGTTCTAGCTCGTTGATACGCTGTTGTGCTCGTGTCAGAAGTGCTTTCTGTGCGTCGAACTCGTCACGACTCACCAGATCAAGTTTGGTTAATAGTGATTGCGCTAACGCTTTTGAATTTTTATCGAAATCTTGCTTAAAACTGCTGTCATCAGCGAGCGATTTCAGCTGCCCCAGCAGTTCCGTTAGAGGTGGTGGTGTAAAAGCCATGGTTATTTCCTGAGCGTGGTTTGCTTCAGTTTAGGGCTTAGCGGCTCTGAGGCAAAGTGTCAGTATCGCCAAAAGTGATCATCTGAAGCCAAGAGTGCGCACCATAATAGTGCGTGGCGCTGTTATGGGGCGAAAAAAGAGTCTCTGACCCACCTAAAATCAAGTTCACGCGCTGATAAAATCCTAAAAATTCTACGTAACAATATGTTTTTAAATGTTTTTATTTTGTTCTGGCATGACGTCTGCAAAGCAATGAGCGCGATAACGCATCCGGGGCGACCCAGTCGTCACCAAACGTGCAATTACAACACTCTGAAGGAGATAGCACATGCTTAACAAAACTAAACTTACTACTCTGGTTGCCGCTCTGGCTTTGTCAGGTGCCGCATCGGTTTCGGCAGAGATCAGCGGTAACGTGACTCTTGTCTCCGATTACTCCTTTAGGGGAATCTCTCAAACTGGTGAGAAGGGCGCAATTCAAGGTGGCTTCGACTACGCAGCAGAATCCGGATTTTATGCCGGTGTTTGGGCATCGAACGTCGAGTTCGGCACTGAATCAAGCACCGAAATGGATTACTACTTTGGCTATGCGGGTGCCGTGGGTGATCTCGGATACGACGTGGGCTATATCTACTTCGATTACGAAGGCGATGCCGAGTTTGACTATCAGGAATACGCGGTCGGATTTAGCTACGGCGATATTAGTTTTGGTTTCAACTATTCCTCTGAATACCTCGGTGATGGTGGCCCAGACTTCCTCTACCCCTACGTCGGTTACTCGATGGCGCTGACTGAAGGCTTGTCACTCGACCTACACTACGGTTACAGCGACATTGACGCTTCAGACTTTTGGGGTGAGGGCGAAGATTCCTACTCTGACTACAGCGCAACTCTGGGATTCAGCGCTGGTGGTGTTGATTTCGGCCTAGCCTTCGTTGGTACTAGCCTCGATGACGGCATCGTGGCCGGTTCTGATGACCGCCTAGTCCTCTCTGTCTCAAAAAGTCTATAAGCAATCAAGCGAAGGCGGCCCAGCGATGGGTCGCCGTCTTACCAGGAGAACACTATGAAACTCATTACAGCCATTGTGAAGCCCTTCAAGCTAGATGATGTGCGCGAAGCTTTGTCAGAAATAGGTGTTCAAGGCATTACCGTGACTGAGGTAAAGGGCTTTGGACGCCAAAAAGGGCATACCGAATTGTACCGAGGGGCAGAGTACGTGGTCGACTTTCTGCCGAAGGTCAAAATTGAAATAGCGGTCGCCGAGGGTCTTGCTGAACAAACTATAGAAGCGATTACCAAGGCAGCCAATACCGGAAAAATCGGTGATGGCAAGGTGTTCGTATCATCGCTTGAGCAGGTGATTCGAATTCGGACAGGGGAAACCGGGGAAGAGGCTATCTAGTCATCCTGTAATTAATGAGAGAGCATTGTTATGGAAAATGAAATATTTCAACTACAGTACGCACTCGATACCTTCTACTTTTTGGTATGCGGTGCACTAGTGATGTGGATGGCCGCCGGCTTCTCGATGTTAGAAGCTGGTTTGGTTCGAGCAAAGAACACGACTGAAATTTTAACCAAGAACGTAGCGCTGTACGCCGTTGCTTCAATCATGTACATGGTGTGTGGTTACGCCATTATGTACGGCGGCGACATCATGTTGTCTGGCATTACGGGCGACGGTGTCACAGGTGCTGAAGAGGCTGCAACCTATGCACCGTCAGCCGACTTTTACTTTCAGGTAGTATTCGTAGCAACTGCGATGTCGATTGTATCCGGCGCTGTAGCTGAGCGAATGAAGTTATGGGCATTTCTTGCTTTCGCGGTGGTGATGACAGGATTCATTTACCCCATGGAAGGTTCATGGACTTGGGGCGGTAATCCTGTCTTCGGACTCTACAGCTTGGGCGACCTCGGTTTCCTAGATTTTGCAGGCTCGGGTATCGTGCACATGGCGGGCGCCGCTGCCGCTTTGGCAGGTGT
>DOVB01000259.1:0-2406 GCA_003520285.1 Halieaceae bacterium | reverse complement strand
GCTGCGGGCGGGCTCATTGCCGCTTTGATCACGGCACGATTCCTGTTTGGAAAAGCCGATTTGACCATGGCTTTGAACGGTGCCTTGGCAGGCCTAGTGGCGATCACTGCTGGACCCGATACACCGAGCGCGTTACAGGCGACTTTGTTCGGCGCTATTGGTGGTGTCTTGGTGGTGTTCTCTATCATCACACTAGACAGGTTCAAGATCGATGATCCTGTCGGTGCGATCTCTGTCCACGGTGTCGTGGGATTGTTAGGACTCTTGCTGGTTCCCTTTACCAATGACAGTGCCAGCTTCAGCGGTCAGATCATCGGTGCTCTTACCATCTTCTTCTGGGTCTTCATCACCAGCGGCATCACCTTCGGCATTATCAAAGCCGTGATGGGCTTGAGAGTGACCGAAGAGGAAGAATACGAAGGTGTCGATCTCTCCGAGTGTGGTATGGAAGCCTATCCAGAATTCACTGGATCGAAGTAAGACTTGCGGGCACACTCAGTGTGCATTCTTAGGGGGCCTTTGGCCCCCTTTTTTTATGGCTGAAATCACCAATTTCTGAGGAGTGTGTTAATCTTTCACCGTCATTGAATACGAAAAGGTCGATTGTATGAAATTAGTCACTGCCATCATTAAGCCTTTCAAGATGGATGATGTGAGACTGGCACTGTCCGAGATTGGCGTGCAGGGCATTACAGTTACGGAAGTTAAGGGGTTTGGTCGTCAGCGTGGACACACCGAGCTGTATCGGGGCGCCGAATACGTGATTGATTTTCTACCCAAGCTGAAACTCGAGATTGCGGTATCAGAAGATCAGCTAGACGCGACTATTGACGCGATTGTTAAAGCGGCCAATACCGGGAAAATCGGTGATGGCAAAATCTTTGTGTCACCGCTCGAGCAGGTGATTAGAATCAGAACCGGCGAGACAGGAGAGTCCGCAGTCTAGTTGAATGGCTGCGAGGCAGTGATTGCGACAGTGGTGCGTGATCGGCGAGACAGGGGAGTCGGCCGTCTCGTTGAGTGCTGAATTCTGGTGGTACAGATAACCCCGTTTCAATCCTTGTTTTAGTCGACAGTAAGTGTTTATTTTATGGCTCTGATCGCGAGTTCGATGTCACTGAGTGATTGAATGGTGAGTGGCGCATCCGAGGGGTGTGGCCAGACCTGGTCAAGAGGATTCAGCCAAAGCGTGTGCAGCCCCGCTTGCCTCGCACCCAAGACATCGTGTTCCCAGTGGTCACCGATGTGGAGAGTTTCTTCAGCACGGCAATCCCCCAGCTCGAGCGCCTTTAAGAAGGGCTGAGCGGCAGGTTTGGCGGCGCCAACTTCCTCGGCGCGGACCGCGAAGCTGAAATAAGGTGCGGCCTCTGTTTTGTACACATCGGCATTGCCATTGGTAATGGCTCCAAGCCGAAAACGCCGAGACAACAGCTCTAACACGGTTACCGTGCCGTCATACAATGACACCCTATGCCGCTCTTCTAGGAAACGCCCGAACGCAATTTCTGCGCCCGTGGTCGCGTCCTGATGCGAGTATCCAGCTGCCGTCTGCAACTCATATAAAAACTGTTGTCTGAGTTTACTCATATTGTGAGCGTGATCAGGGAGCGCTTGCCACACTGACTTTTTGAGCTGTGCGAGCTGATCTGGCGTGATTGAGTCAAGAGCTTGCGGGCGGTGCTCTCGCAGCCATGCGTTCTGTTGCTCTTCTGCGCGAATCAGACTGGGTTTTACCGCCCAGAGAGTATCGTCTAGATCAAAAGTAATCAGCTTTATTGGGCTCATTGCGTCTTTGACCGCTTGGCTCTGGGGTGGGTCGCGTCATAGGTTTTCGCCAGGTGCTGAAAATCAAGGTGGGTGTAGATCTGAGTGGTGCTGATATTGCTGTGGCCTAAAAGCTCCTGTACGGCTCTGAGGTCCCCACTAGATTCAAGGATATGACTCGCAAACGAGTGTCTCAGCATATGGGGGTGCACATGCGATGCCAGCCCGTTGCGCTGAGCCAGCTTGCTGAGGCGTGTCTGAATAGAGCGAGCCGATAAGGCCTTGCCTTGGCGAGTCGTAAAAAGGGGCGTACTCGGCTCGAGGACTGCCGCTAGGGGATGTATTCGAAGCCAGTGACTCAGTGCCTCTAGGGCAACGCGACCGATCGGCACTTGCCGTGTTTTGTTGCCTTTGCCGGTCACCGTGACGGTTTGCTGGTGACGATCAATATGAGCCATCGTCAAAGATTGGACTTCAGCGAGACGAAGCCCACAAGAATAGAGCAATTCGGCAAGCGCTAGATCGCGACACTCTAAGTCCGAGTCTGACGTCGACGTGAGACATTGGGCGAGTTGATCGACATCCATCGTTTTGGGCAGTTTACGGCTGCGTTTAGGCGCGCTTATACCGACGGCGGGATTG
>DOVB01000249.1 GCA_003520285.1 Halieaceae bacterium | reverse complement strand
TCTTGCACCAACTGCAAAGGAACACCCGCTTGCACAGTCATAATACCGGTATCGGTATCGAAATCCTCAATTTGGTTCATGCGCTCAAGGGAAATACCCACGTCTTGTTCGGCGCAGGTCATACCGTTGACCAGCCCCGTTAGGCCGCCCAGAGGCACCATGGTCTGGCCATTCTGGTAGCACAGCGCCATCGCCTGAGAGAGTGTCTCGGTGGCGTCGGCTCGAATAATGGCGCGGGCGGGACATGAGCCGGCACCCCAAGCAGCGTTGGGACGTGCAAGGACGTCTTCATCTCGCAATACTCCGGTGTCGCCCAGAAGTTGTATCAGTTTGCCGAGGTCAACGCCCATAGTTCTCTCTGAGTTTGCTTTGGCGGCGATTAATGTAATGGAGCCGCTGTTTTACTCAGTATACAGCTTAAGGTCGCCGGCAAGACAGTGCAATGGATCATACCAATCGGAATCGGACCAGTGGTTACAGCAGTGGCAGTATACAAATATAGCCTTTGGCCGTGTACGGATCGTATAATGAGCGAAAATTCTAGATTGGCGATGTTTCATGACAGGAAATTTGCTTCAGCTTAGCATGAGAGAGCCCTTTGGCGTTGGGGGGCGGCGGCTATGTTATGAGCACCCTTACGAGAAGTCGCTGTGTGTCAAAGTTCTCCGTACTGACGTCGATCGTACTGTGCGATTGAAAAACAGTAGCGCTTGGAAAAACCGAATTGGTCGAATATACGATAATAATGAGCACGAGAGATGTGAACTAGACAAGCTCTACGCTAAGCACGGTGATGTGCTTGCACGTCATTTTCCCAAGCATTACGGTTATATTGACACTGATCTAGGGCCTGGGCTGGTACTTGATCTCATGCGTGATGACGATGGTGAGATCTCGATGTCGCTCCGAGAGTGGATTACTGTTGGTCGTTCATTGACGGATCTTGGGTCCGCGTTCCAGCAGTTTGGCGAATTCCTATCGGACTACGCCATTGTTACTCGCGATCTACTTGATCATAATCTGGTTGCAGTGAAGCACGCAGATCAATCGCTGAGATTGGTAATGATCGATGGTATTGGCAACCCAGCCTTTGTGCCCATTGCGAGTTGGATTAAACCCGTAGCGCGGATGCGGATAAAGCGAAAGCTCGAGAGGGCGTGGGCACGTATGCTTGCGCTGCAAGAGCGGGGTGGCATTTCGACTGAGATCCTAAATGGTAGTTCTTGGGGGCAAGGGCTTCGATACAACAAAAGTATTAATGCACGCTTAAGGAAACAACGCTAGATGCAATTTTTAAAGCCGCTAGAAGTTCAGTTACGACGGTTACGTAACACATTATCTCCTTATCTTTATGCCGGCGACGCGCGTTTGTGCCCATGCTGTCAACGATCGTTCTCAAAATTTTTGCCGGCGGGCACCGCGAAGCGTCGACGCGAAGATGCTGTATGCCCCTTCTGTCGATCTCGAGAGCGAGATCGTCTTATGATATTACTATTTGAACAGACTGAGACTTTACTCAATGGGTCCCCTCGTATTCTCCATTTCGCGCCTGAGCCCTCGGTAAGGGCCTATCTCATAGATCAATCTCTGAGTGTGTATCACACCACCGATCTCATGCAAAAAGATGTGTCATTCAAATCCGACATACAGGAACTAGAGTTGAATGATGGCAGCTATGACGGCATTATTTGTGCCCACGTCTTGCAAGATGTTCCGAATGAGGAGGCTGCTCTGAGCGAGTTATACCGGGTTCTCGCTCCGGGTGGCTGGGCAGTTCTTTCAGTACCTGTTAGGGGTGAACAGACTATCCAATATAGTGGTCCTGAGAAACAGAGGTCGGCTTGGGATGCCCGTCCCGATGAGCATGTGAGACAGTATGGAACGGATTTTAGTGACCGTTTAGCTCTAATCGGGTTCCAAGTTGATGTTCTAGCACCAAAGGATTTGTTGGCCGATATCGCCGCTGTTGAAAGACACGGTCTGAGTAATGAAACGTTCACTAATGTCGTGTTTGTGGCTCGAAAATCCCACTAGGACCAACGTCTAATAGAGACTTAGCGGGTCAACGATTTGCGAGCCGCCTGAATCGGTAAAGGGCCACCTTGAACACGATGTTCGCGCGCCGTCGAGCGCGATCCCACAAGCTCGATTGATCTGGGTAACGGCTGCTACTGTGATCCGGTTCGATATTGTCCAGAACGCTTTCCCAGCGCTCGTCTGACTCGTACCCACAGGCCTTAAGTTCAGAATGGATACTGCCATGGCGCTGGATCTGAGCCAGCACTCGTGGCAAATTATCTCGCCAGCGCCCGATGCTGTCGGTATTAATTGCACGCAAACCATGCATGGCACGCTCTGATTGAGAGGACAGGGAAGCGTATTGATGGTAGTCGGAGAACGGATGCAAAGCCTTGAGCCAAGGTATGGCGTCCAGCAGTGCGTGTTGAACTGAATCAGGATCTGTTACAAGATCCTCATAGCGCACTGTGATACATCGTGGATGCGAAACCATCTTCTGCGCATACGCGTGTTGCTCGCGCCACAGACGGAGATTGGAGTAATACCGATCGCCCGCAATTCGGTGTTTGCTGACGATAACATCGCGTGGATCGCGCAAGCAGTAAATCACCCAAAAATCCTCTATGTGTGCTAACACATCTGGCATAAATTGGGTGTCTTTAGGTCGTTTGGTGAGCAGGGTTTCCCCACGCAGAGCGGTGGTTCGATTAAAACGGGTTTCATGTCCGTAACAGCGGTCAAACTCGAAACACGCAGACATCATTTCGTACAAGAGCGTCGTGCCGCTGCGCGGAGAGCATCCAACAATATG
>DOVB01000095.1 GCA_003520285.1 Halieaceae bacterium | reverse complement strand
ATCGTGGCTGACAGATAACGCACGGTGAGCTTCACCCACAAGATAAGGGTGGTGGGGGAAGGCATTCAGCTTGTTAATCGGGCAATGGTGCGCTCCTCTGGGGCGATCATTGATCATTTGCCTGAGTGTCGTACGGGTATGTTGGGGGTACAGAATCTTTGAGAACGCTATGAGGCGTCGCGTTGAAGGATAGACGCGTCCCGCTTCCCATCGGCTAATGGTGACTGTATCGACACCTTTGAATAATTCACTGCGCTCAGTAAGGTAGGCGGCCAGTTCTGACTGTGTCATCCCGAGTGCAATTCGCTCGTGACGAATCAGGTCGCCGGTCCGAAGAGACGCAATCATGTGGGCTGTAGTTGCGGGCATATTTTTGATCCAAAATGATTAAAATGAGTATAGGGCCGCTCAGATGTTTAGCAATTACCCTAAAGGGCAGATTTTGCTTTTTATCTAGTGCGGGTGGTCAATTTTGTTAAACCGATAGTTGTGCCCAAACGGGCAATTATTTAAACCTTCTCACTTCAACGCTTTCAATGACTTGTTCTGCTCACGTAATGATGCGAATAAACTAACACTGAACGTATTGATTCCTTCCGGTGCTTGAAGATATGGCTATTATTGCGGTGATTGTGCTCGGTCTGTTGGGGCTATCACTAGTGCTCATATTCGGGCGTCGTGATGGCGATGGACTTTCGCTTTGGGGGCTCGGCTGTATTTTCTCTGCGCTATCTATCTGGTTTTTTTTGATCGCTGATATTCCAACCGGTTCCTCTCTGGCGCTCGGTGGCGCACTGGTCGCTTTAATGGTCTACTCTTGGTACCTATCCTTGTGGCGCGTCGCTCTGCAGCGGCAAGTCTACGGTTTCGGCATCTTAATTTTTTTGTTGATCTTCTCTCTAGTTCAATTGCTGGAGTCAACGAAGCACTGTTTCGCGACTCGAGTATGGCTCTATGCTGCGGGTGGTCAGGCGGTTACGATTCTCGCGGTTCTTGTCTTCATGCGCTGGCGGCGCGAGCGCCAGATCAATGATCTTTGGATGAGTCTATTCTTATTGGTTATCGCATTCTTGGTGATAAGCGCGCTCGTTATCCACAATGTACCTCGTATTTCCTCTTGGTCTCCTGTGTCTACGATGGATCACTTCCCGAATTTAGTGTTATCTGTAGTCGCCCTGCTAGGTGCCGTTTTTGCCACTGCATGCCGTCTAGGTATGGCGTTTGAAATCGAGGTATCTCATCACCACTCATTGGCGCAGCGATCATTGCAGCAGTCGTTAAGTTACATGGATCAGGCCGAGTGCTTATCGATGATCTCTGCTACCTTGGCGCATGAGCTGAATCAGCCGATAACCGCTCTGATGACCAATATTCAGCTCGCGCAACGATATCTTAGAGACCTCCCTGAGTCCGCTGATTTGCTCGAGATGATCGGTGCCGATTTAGACCGTGATCTAGTGAGGATAATAGATTTGCTGAATGCTTATGTCGGTGGAGACATTCGGATCGAACCCGACCAGCAGCGGACTGACATGGATGCTGCAATTGCGCAGGTGGTCGAATGGTTGAGACCTCAGTTAAACAGTCGCCAGATCAGTGTTCGGATGGTTGGCAAAGCTGGCGCGAATCGCGTGTGCATAGCACAAGTCCACTGTACTCAAATTCTTCTGAATTTGTTTCAAAACTCTATCGAGGCGCTCACTCGTGTAGCCATTGGTGAGGGTGAAATTGTTGTTTCTCAGAGCTATGTTGATGATTATTTGACGCTCAATATAAGTGACAACGGACGAGGTATCCTACCCAAAGTATTACTGGACATAAAGGCGGATTTGAGTGCCGAGAAATTACCCGGTATGGGTTTAGGCCTTTTCATTACTCGTTGGATTATCGAGCGCTATGACGGGCGCTTCTCGTATTGGTCGGAAGTTAACAAAGGATTTTGCGTGCAAATAACTTTGCCGGTTGAGGTGTGAGTATCGTGCTTGCTTCCCTGGACCCCTTTGCTCATCTGGCTCTGGTTTTGAGTTTATTTATGTTCTCACTGATAGTCGCGGTGCGACTCTTTGTTACTCGCTACTTGATACCAGTGTGCTCTGCTTTGATCGTTTGGATGATAGGATTGTCCGTTACCGTGTCTGTTCTATTTTTCTGTCTGAACACTCCCTCGCTACTCTACGCGCTCGCCATTACGGCAACTTTTGGATTCGCTCGTCATATGGGTTCCTATTGGCAGGAAACTGGCTCTGCACTGACCAGAGGGCCTTTTGCATTTGAGTTGGTTGTTGTCTTCATCATCGCGATAGGGGTAAGCGAAATGGTTGGTACACTTCGGAGTAGCTTTGTTTGGTGGGGGATTGCCGCGGTTGGATTTCTGTTGTTTTTTCTCGTAGTGAGCTGCCGGCCTAGAAGGGACCTATTCTCGAGGGGTATGAGCAGGGTGGTTATCCCGGGATTGCTGTCCTTTCTTACGATGCTGAGTTTGGTTATTTATCGCGAGCTGGGAGGATCTTTCTCGGCACGCACGCAAATTGTGCCTAAGTGGATATTGTGGGTGGGTATAGGCTCGGCTCCATTGGGACTCATGCTATTGCTTCGTTACTTTCTAGATCTGACTATCTCGGCACAAAAAGCGGAGAGCCTTGCTGTAAAAAACCAACTTCGCAGAGTATCGTGGTCTCGGCAAGTCGCCATGCTAGATCGACAGCGGACCTTGGGTTTACTGTCGAATTCATTACAGTATGAATTGCGTCAACCGCTCTCGTCGATGCTGACAGATGTGAAGACGTTTAATCGACAACTCCAATTCACCCAATCAGAAAATTTTTTACTAGCACAGAATCTTGATCATCTCTACCACCAATCGATTCGATTTTACAAGCAAATCGCCAACATTAGGCGAGTTATAGGGTCTGTCGAGGACACGACGCTCCGAGTTGATGCACGGGCTGCTATTAGCGAAGTGCTCAGTTTAATGGCTTTAGAAATTCAAGATCAGAGTATAGAGTTGCGTGTTAACCTTGCGGTGACTGCCGAGCTCGTGCTACCAAAGGCCGATTTGCATCACTTAATTTTACATGGGGTTATGAATGCTTTGGAATCACTCACCCTAGCCGATGGCATACCCTTACTAAAAGTGATCGAGATTAGTACCGCTTGGAATGGGCCGATATTTGAGATAGCCATTGCTGATACAGGTGGCGGTATGTCAGAAGAGCAGATTTATCAAGCAGGGCGAGAGGCCTTTAGTAGTAAGCATGGGCGGGTAGGACTTGGCTTGATAATGATGAGGAAAATCCTCGATCAAGCGAACTCTGACTGGAAGTTTCATTTGACTGCAGAACGCTTCGAGCTGATCCTGTGCTTTCGTTTGAACGCGGATAAGGATGAATCAGTCGACCATGTTTAATGTGACCGAGCTAAGAGCCACGTCCCAAGCTCAAGCGGAACAGCGCGCGGCGAAAGGGATTGTTTTTGTCTTGGATGACGATCCCTCCATACGCAGTTCTTATGAGCGTTTATTCACTTTGGAGGGTTTTGTCTGTTTTGCGTACGACAGCGCTGAGGCCCTTATTACTGGGCGTACTATTGACGCTGAAAGACTGAATGGGCCACGCTGTCTGCTCTGCGACGTCAGTTTGCCAGGAAAGAGCGGCCTAGATGTGCAAGAGGCACTTGGGTCCGAGCAGGCAATGATGCCCTTTATTTTTATTAGCGGGGTGAGCTCCGAGGTTGAAGTTGTGCAGGCTTATCGCAAAGGAGGATATGCGTTCCTACTAAAGCCGATCGATATTTCTGAGTTGCTGGCTACTGTCTCTTCCGCTCTGGTGTTGAGCGGAAACCGCCAGCAAGAGAGCGCTGAGTTGGCGCGACTTCAGGCAATGGTGATGCAACTTACCGAACGAGAGCGAGCAGTTATAAAGCTGGTCCTTGAAGGTTGCACAAATCCGCAAATTAGCGATCGTCTCCGAATCGCTCTTCGCACCGTAAAAGTTCACCGACAGCACGCCATGCAAAAACTGGGAGCAAAGAATTTGGTCGAGTTGACACGAACTGCTCTACGCAGCTCGATTCTGTGCTAATAAAAAACCCATCGGTCGTGGCCATGCAGTTACCGCTGCGACCTGTGGAGTGGGGGTGTTAGTTAGTACGGGTACCCCTCGTGGCGCGATGCTATGGCTGCCGACGGATACGATTATTTTTACCTTCCATTCCGTTTACCTCTGCTGGTGCGGTCTCTCTCAGTATAGAGGTTAAGATGAGCTGCGTTGGCGGCAAGCTGGAGGGGTGCCTGGCGTGACCACTCGCTGAGTTTTGACCAAACTTTAAGCATCAGACGCCAACTTTGGATTGTGATGAGCCATAGAATCGCACATCACTGGTTTATCACAATAGCGTCTAGTTTTAAAAAAACTAACATGCAAACAAAAGGGCATGTGTGCACCACACTAAAGCCTTCATTGAGTTGGTTTTGCGAGGTGGCGCAAGAGCTCCCCAGCCGGCTCAAGCAGTACAGCAGATGCATTGCGGAGCTCGGCTACGAGCCCGCGGTGCGTGTGGTATGTTAGTCGCCCTGTACCAATAGCCGACTGATACTGCCCGCAGCAATATCCTTTGGCTGGTAGAGCACTGGCCGCCAAAGCTCGTCGCGATAAAGTTCGGTTTGATCTGTGAAGTGCGGGCTTGTGGGCGAGCCTGATTGGCTGTACGACAGTATGGCGTTGGCTGTGGGTCCGTCTTCGCCATAGCTGAGTGCCATGATAAAACTAGAGCCATGGGCAATATTATAGCCACTCTCAGTGAGGTATCGGCTTCCTGGGACCAGCTGATTTGACCCGCTGAAGATCGGCGAGTCGTTAAAATCTGCCACCACCTGCAGGTTGGCTATCCCCTCGTAACGATTGCCACCATGAATTGCAATGGCACGTTGGCTTCGATGGCCTAACTGCAGTTCACCGAGCATTTCGTCTAGATCAATGCCATTTGCGGTTAGACGCAGCACTGCCTGCCCCAGAGCATGAAGCACCTTATCTGACTCACTTAATCCGAGTGGCGTCAGGGCGGGCTTAGCGGGATCAAAGTTTTGGCTGAACAAGTCACCAGCGAATTGGGTCGCGTGGTAGTCGTAGTGGGTTAACCATTCACGAAAGAGGAC
>DOVB01000124.1 GCA_003520285.1 Halieaceae bacterium | reverse complement strand
TAGAGATTCTAGTCGCCGTTTATGAAGAGCGAAGTTTTACGAAAGCGGCAGCACGATTGTTTTTAGCGCAACCCAGCGTCTCGATGCAGCTCTCTAAACTCGCAGACACAGTCGGTTTGCCTTTGTATTACAGTCATGCCAGACAAGTTTTTTTTACCGAAGCTGGCGAGACCATGGTGAAACATGCGCGCGATATTTTGCGCGATTATCAATACCTTGATTTAGCGCTGTCCCGGTTGCGGGGGGGCGAGTCTGGGCGGGTCAGTATTGGCTTGGTGACCACGGCAAAGTATTTTATTCCACACTTGATCGGTCCTTTTGCGGAGTCCCATCCTGCTATTGAACTGTCTTTGAAGATCGGGAATAGGCAGGAAATGATAGATCGAGTGGATCGTGATACTGATGATTTTTATGTGTTTAGTCACCCACCGAAAGACCAAGCGCTCGAATTAATACCCTTCTTGACCAATCGATTGTGGCCAGTAGCGCCCGAGAGTCACCCATTGAGCGCACAGTCAGAGGTGACGCTCACCGATTTTATGGCGGAGCCATTTCTGTCACGCGAAGTCGGCAGCGGGACTCGTTACAGCATAGAAGCCTTTCTGGCCGAGCGGGGGTTCAGCTTATCGCCCAGAATGACGATTGAAAGTAACGAAGCTATCCGCCATGCGGTGTTATCGCGCTTAGGTGTCTCTATTGTTAGCGAGCACACACTCAATTACGGGGGCGAGCAGGGACTCTCTGTTTTGAACGTAGAGGGGTTCCCAATTGAATCTCGCTGGTATCTCGTTCGTCGACTTGCTCGTCCGCTCTCTCCTGCCGCCGCGGCCCTAGCGGAGTGTCTTATTCAACGTCAGCAGAACATCGGAGGAATCGAGACGTGAGGGGGATACTTCAGCTAAATTGCCCAGAGCCGGGCGCCTGAGCGGGACTGACTGGACTGATATTGCTCTTGGGCTTCGATTGCGGAAGACTTTATGCGACACTCTGGTTATCTGGGTAATCGATGAGCAGGAGAAGAATAATGACAGGGACCCCCAATAAGGCCAGTTTTCACCACATGAAAGACGGTACTCTAGAAGACTGGCAAGCGATCGCGGCGGAAATGCGCCCATTCCAGGCTGGCTTGGCCGATCGCATGCTAGATCATTTGCGTGTGTTAGAGGGAGACTGCGGCGGTTTTGCAGTGGACCGTCTCACTCACAGTCTGCAGACAGCGACCTTGGCTCATCAAGATGGCAAAGACGAAGAATACGTGGTCTGTGCCTTATTGCACGATATTGGGGATACTTTAGGCCCCTACAATCACGCGGATATCGCCGCAGTTTTTCTGGAGCCTTTTGTGTCAGAAGCAAATCATTGGATGATCAAACATCATGCAATTTTTCAGGGGTACTACTTTTTTCACCACCTCGGTTTAGATCGAAATATGCACGAGCAATTCAAAGATAGCCCGCACTATGCGCGTACCAAAGAGTTTATCGAGCGCTACGACGCGCCTGCATTTGATCCGGATCGAGAAACTTATCCACTGAGTTTCTTCGAGCCAATGGTGCGTAGAGTGTTTGCGCAACCTGTTCGATCTTTGTACAAAGAGGCCGTATAAGTTTTGGTGTTGGCGAGCTACCCTAACCGGGGGCTCGCTTTACCATTTGCGGCGCTCGAATTTTTCTTCCCGTTTTTCACGTCGTCGAACTATGGCAAAATAGACGATCCCGACGACCGCAAGCGTGACAATAATAGCCTCGATCATCGGCCCTTTGGCTCTGTGACAACGGCGGTACCATAAGCCATAATTTCGACGGCACCTTGCGAGACCATTGCGGTACTCACACGGAAACCAATCACGGCATTGGCGCCAAGCCGCAATGCATCTTCTTGCATTCGGTAAATCGCCTCTTCTCGGCCTTCGGCCAGCAATTCGGTGTAGCCTTTGATTTCACCGCCGACAATGTTTTTGAGTAAGGCGGCAATGTCTCGACCGATGTGTTTCGCCCTGACAGTCGATCCGCGCGCAAGTCCCAAGACCTCAGTGATCTCATGTTGGGGAAGGTGATCAATGGTTGTGATAAGTAGAGCTGTCATAGCGTTGGTCTCAGAGAAGGCTCGATGCCATATATATTAAAGTACCGAAGGAGACAACCCACACAATACTGCGGACGTACACGATATTTAATAGATAACAGGGTACATATACAGCTCGTGCGATGAGCCAAATCCAAGCGGCTTGCTCTAGGTCGGTTTCTGTCACGATTGCGAGCAGGCATAGGGCCAGAAATGGCGCAAGACTCTCTTGTAGGTTGGCACCCGCGCGTTGAATACGCCCCTGCAACACGGAACTTTCAACCGCGTTATCTCTGCTTGAGAGCAGATAATTCAAGTCACTCAAGCGAGTACTCGCTGGCAGCGCCCACAACTGTACGACAGCCAGTGCTAGGCTATAAATGATAGGTTCAACCATAAAGCAATCCTCAGGTGTGTGTTGGATAAGGAGCGCCTTTGATTCAATGATGGATCATCAGCGGCAGCAAAGTGTCTTAAATGTAACGGGTAATCAGTGGCCACACAATGGGCACCCAAACTGCAAGCCACGTAAGCAGAGCCAGAGTCACCGCGAGTGAGCCCAAATCTTTCGCCAACCCAGATAAAGAATGATGTTCTGTGCTAATGCGATCAACCACTACTTCGATGGCGGTATTGAGCGCTTCGACCAGTAGCACTAGAAGGGTCACAGCCACCATGAGGCTCGCCTGCAAGGGTGAGGAAGCGATGAAGTAAACGCTCGGCAGAAAGATCAGTGCGAGCACTGCCTCAAGCTGGAACGCTTCCTCATGTCGCAGCAGCCAGCGCAAGGCACGGCCTGAATTCACCAGGGTATACAGTAGCCGCGTTAACCCACGTCGCTTTGTTATCGCTTGAGGCATAGTGGTAGTCCTTGCATTATTTGGCGATCTTTTGCTGGCAGATCTAGACCGCGCTCATCACTCGTCGAGAATCGCTACAGCTCGGGTCCAGCCCGCAGATGCGCCGCGTATTTTGCATGGGAAACAGGCTATTTGAAATCCCCTTGCGGGCAGTGCTTCCAGGTTGTGCAATTTTTCGAGATGGCAATAGCCTGTGTGTCGACCAGCTTTGTGACCTTCCCAGATAATCGACGGATCGTTCGACTCGGCGAATCGCGCCGCTGTGTGCACGAACGGCGCATCCCAACTCCAGCCGTCTGTTCCGGTGACTCTCACGCCACGGTCTAGCAAGTAGCGGGTGGCCTCGTAGCCCATTCCACAACCGCTAGAGACATAGTCGTCATGGCCGTAACGACTGCCCGCACGAGTATTGACCAAGACAATTTCCAGTGGCGATAGCGTGTGTTGTATGCGATCCAGTTCCAGCGCCACTTCATCGGCAGATACCACATGGCCATCGGGCAAGTGGCGAAAGTCGAGTTTGACTCCGGGCTGAAAACACCATTCTAGAGGCACTTCATCGATGGTCCAGGCTCGCTCGCCCTGGTTCATGGTGCTAGCAAAGTGATAGGGTGCATCGAGATGAGTTCCGTTGTGGGTATTTAGAGTCACTTGCTCTATTGCCCAACCCTCAGCATCTGGTAAATCTTCTGCTTTGAGACCAGGAAAAATACCTGCAATGTCGTGAGCGGAATCTTTGTGAGTAATGTAGTGTATCTGCGGTTGGTATCCCGGTGGATCCGAGATCACATCGTTCTCAAAAAAAATCGATAAATCAATTAGTTTCTGGGCCATCGTTGTCGTCCCCATGGTGGCAAATTACGACGCAACTGTCGGCTCATTGGCTGGCCGAGTGCGTTTAGACGTCAATGATACCCGCGGAACAGACCGCTGTCTGCACCGTTCATGTGTCCACTCAATCCGAGACTCCGGCGCTGGTACAGTGATACCCAGCTTGAGAGACTGGTGGATTTTATTGAATTAAGCTTCGTAGCATCCAGGCATTTTTCTCGTGTACTTGCATGCGCTGGGTGAGCAAGTCGGCGGTGGGTTCGTCGCGGGATTCCCCAACCGTTGCCATAACATCTCGAGCCTGACGTGCGAGCGTCTCTTGTCCTGCCACCAGGTTCTTAATCATGGTCTCGGCATCCGGCACTGTTTCATCCTCTGGAATAGAGGTCAAGCGGGCGTACTCGGTGTAAGATCCTGGCGCGAACGCACCTAAGGCTCGAATTCTCTCAGCGATTTGGTCGACTGCTGCAGCGAGCTCCGTGTATTGCTGTTCGAACATGAGATGGAGCGTGTTGAACATTGGGCCGGTCACGTTCCAATGATAATTGTGGGTCTTCAGATACAGAGTGTAGCTATTGGCCAGCAATACGTTTAAACCGGCAAC
>DOVB01000094.1 GCA_003520285.1 Halieaceae bacterium | reverse complement strand
ACTGGGGTGATCCGGATAAGCCCACTGAGTTTGAGATCTAATGCGATCCCACAGATCCACAGGCTGGCTTTTGTAATGAGTGGGTTGCACAACAACTGGCGCGGGATCCGCAGTCTTAACACGTATCTCGGTATCAGAAATTTCACTGATTTGGGGTGTTATTAGAGTGCAACCGCTTAGCCACGCCGACAAGCTCAGCATTAGAATAGGGAGCTTCAAAATGAGTCTTTCCACTCCCGTATTACTTGGAAGATGCTCTCGTTCGAGGCGCCTTGGCGTCTTGAATTTGCGGCCGCTATCACTGCCGGAGAGTCCCATCGTAAAAACGGATTAGTCGCTTTCTCGACGCCCAGCGTTGTGGGTAGTGTCGGTGTATTGACCGCTCGTAGCTGCCTTACTTCGGCGACTCGCGCGGCAAGTTGGGTATTATCTGGTTCTACTGCAAGCGCAAACTTGAGATTGTTTGCGGTATATTCATGGGCCGCGTATACGCGAGTGTCTTCGGGTAGCTCTCTGAGTTTGCTGAGGGAAGACTGCATTTGTTCAAACGTACCTTCAAAGACACGTCCACAGCCGCCGCTAAACAAAGTGTCGCCACAGAATAAATGACCACCCTTTGCATCGTAGTAGGCGATATGATCTAAGGTATGCCCGGGTACTTTGATCACCTGAAACATGCGATCTAAAACAGGTATGCACTCGCCCTCTGTAACGATTCGATTAATGTGCTCAAAGGGTGATGCTTCCGGGCCGATCACTGGTACACTTGCATGCTCGAGCAGCGCTTGAACACCGCCTGTGTGGTCAAAGTGATGGTGTGTAATGAGTACGCCTGAGAGTTGCAGGTTGCGCTCAGAGAGCGCTGCGATAACCACTGTGGCGTCGCCGGGATCGACTACAACGGCGTTACCGTGCTGGTCGCTGAGCAACCAGATATAATTATCGGAGAATGCGGGCAGAGCTTCGATTAACACAGGGAACCCTTTGTTCGCGCTACAGACGAATTGAATGGTTAGGATAGACCAGTATGGACGAGGCAACAAGACAAGCGACCGCAATTCGCGACTGGTACCTGAGCGATTCTGCGACGTCGGTGACGCAGGGCATACGAGACCTTTTGGATGAGACCCTCCCAACCTGCTTTGGCTATCACTTATGCGAAATGGCCGATTATGAGTTTGAGTCCTTTGCTCAAAGTTCAAAAATCAATCATTGCTTTCAGTTCTCTCCCCGAGGGTTGGTCGTTGGCGCAGCTGAGCAATTGCCGTTTGAAAGCGAGAGTATCGACGTTATCATTGCGCTCCACTGCCTCGATACGGCGCAGTACCCTCATCAGGTTTTGCGCGAAATACAGCGAGTGCTCACGCCGCAAGGGCAGCTTTTTTTGGTGGGGTTTAACCCTTGGAGTATCCAGGGACTCATGCGGGTTGTTCCCTCAATGACAGGCCAGCGTATACACCCGCGAATCAGTGTGAGCCGTTTAGATGACTGGTTTCAACTGCTAGGGTTCGAGCGCGCGGGAACCCATTACTTGGGTCATCTCTCTAACGGCGCTTCCTACCAGCCCCTCCATCAATTCCTAACGCGATGCTCACAATGGCTAGAGGATCATCGTATGCCAGCGGGACGTCTTTATTGGGTGCGGGCCATCAAGCAAGTGTCTGCTTTGCATCGGCCTCAGTTATGGAAGCACAAGCCTAGGTTAAGAGTAATCGGGCTTAAAGAGTCGGCGTCTGCACCCAGACAAACGCGCGGCAGGGGTTTAGAGCGTGAGTAAACGAGTCGTAATTTACACTGATGGCGCCTGTAAGGGTAATCCCGGTATTGGTGGTTGGGGCGCGTTCTTAAGCATAGATGAGCACGTGCGTGAACTGTTTGGTGGCGAGCTTCAAACCACCAATAATCGCATGGAGTTAACAGCGACGATTGAGGCGCTGACTGCTCTGAAGTATCCCTGCTCCGTAGATATTTACACCGACTCAGTCTACGTTCGTGATGGCGTGACCAAGTGGCTAGACAATTGGAAACGCAATGGTTGGCGAACTGCGGGAAAACAGCCCGTTAAAAATCAGGATTTGTGGGAGCAACTCGATCGCGTGATGGCGCAACATACGATCACATGGCATTGGGTGAAAGGTCACAGTGGCGACCCTGGCAATGAGCGCGCTGACTCGCTGGCAAATCTGGGAATTCAGGAACTTCGGGAGCGCTGGTTGTGAGGCAAATTGTTCTGGATACTGAGACAACAGGCTTAGATGCAGCGAGTGGGCACAGGGTCATTGAAATCGGTTGTGTCGAAGTGATCAATCGCAAGTTGACTGGGGTTCACTTCCATCAGTACATCAATCCAGGAAGAGAGGTTGACGTCGGTGCATTTGAAGTCCACGGAATCAGCAATGAGTTCTTAAGTGACAAGCCCACATTTGCTCAGATAGCGAATGAGTTTTTAGCCTTCGTAGATGGCTCTGAATTGGTCATTCACAACGCACCATTCGATCTGGGGTTTTTGAACTCGGAGCTGGCGAGACTGGTTGAAGACCGGCAGCATGAGCCTATCCAACTTGATGCAATGTGCAGCGTGGTTGACACATTAACCATGGCCCGCAAAAAACATCCGGGGCAAAGAAATAGTCTCGATGCACTGTGTCAGCGCTATGGCGTTGATAATTCCAGTCGCGACCTACATGGTGCACTGCTAGATGCCGAGATACTTGCCGATGTGTATCTGACCATGACCGGGGGGCAGGCAACCCTGGTGCTCCAATCAGAGAACAAAGAGGTGGGGAGCGACTCTAACTGGGTTACTGGAGAGCGGGTTCCAGTGCAACGCGCTGCTGGTGGGATACCGGTGATCCGACCAACCGCAAAAGAGCTCGAGGCGCATGAGGCGTTTTTAGATTTATTAGAGTCCCGCAGTGATGGCGCATTGTGGCGAAAGGACCACAGCCTCTCTTAAGTCGAGGGGGTCACATGCGCTCTCAGCTCAAGGGCGTTATCGGGGCGGCACAGGTTCACCGTTGGATTTCGAGGTAGATCTCGTTGTCTAAATCCCAGGGTTGCCATTCACTGGGTCGAACTGGCTTGGTATAAAAATAGGGAAAAGTGATGAACCACAGCTATATCCTACTGTTTTCGGGTGCTGATTTGCTCTGCGACATGCGCTCACGATGGGGCTATTTGCACGAGTACTCTGATATTGAAGCAGATTGGCTGGATCAGGCGACGCAGCAGCATATTGGCCATTGCGAGGGTAGGGGAGTGGTCAGCTACCAAATTGCAGAAAATGCCGCCATTGACACGATGCGTTTTGCGCCCACTTCTTTATTTCGGGTGCTCCCGAACCTTACGCCTGATCATCGCGACTTAGTCTCGCGGGGTGCACATTTAGCGCACTGGCGTCGCACTCATCGCTACTGTGGGTCTTGTGGGGGCCTTCAGTCGGTTCATGAAACGGAACCCGGATTGATGTGCCAAAGTTGTGGGGTGACTACGTATCCTCGGGTATCGCCCTGTGGCATCGCACTAGTGGTCGATGACGACCGCGTCTTGCTTGCCCGCAATGCTCGTTTTCCCAGACCCATGTTCTCGACTCTTGCCGGCTTTGTAGAGGCGGGGGAGAGTGCCGAACAGACCATCGCTCGCGAGGTAAAAGAAGAGGTGGGCGTGGCCACTGGTCGGATTGTTTACTACGATTCACAGGCTTGGCCTTTCCCCGATCAACTGATGCTGGGTTACTTCGCCGAATACCGTGGTGGCGAGATTGTAGTTGATGGCATAGAGATCGCCGAAGCACGTTGGTTCGACTGCAATAATTTACCAGAGAATATACCCCCGACTATGAGTATCGCGGGTCGACTGATAGCGCATTACCGTGATTTGCGAGCTCAAGGGCTCAGTATTTTTACTTAACAAGGATTGTTTATGGAATGGTTTGCAGATTACGGATTATTTCTGGTGAAAGCACTCACAGTATTGGTGGTTCTCGGCCTGCTTATCGGGTTTGTTCTGACAGTAAGTGCAAGGCAAAAGCAGAGCGACGCTGAGGGCACCCTGAAAATTAGGAACCTGAATGACGAGTTTGAAGATCAGTCAGACGAATTTGCCGCGCATCTTCTGAACGAAGGCGACTACAAAGCGCGTCGAAAAGCGCTTGAAAAAGCGAAAAAGGCAGCGTCTAAGGCGTCGAAAAAACAGCCCAAAGCGGCGCAAGATGACAAGCCCGAGACACGTGGCAGGGTCTTCGTGCTGAACTTCGAAGGCGACATGCAGGCCTCCGAATCACAGACCCTCGCACAGCAAATTAGCGCGGTGATCAGCAATAGTGAGCAGGGCGATCGGGTCATAGTTTGCCTCGAGAGTCCGGGTGGCTTAGTTCACAGCTATGGTTACGCAGCGAGTCAATTGGCGCGAATAAAAACCGCGGGGTTGCGTCTGACCGTGGCAGTAGACAAAGTGGCTGCGAGCGGTGGCTATATGATGGCCTGTGTTGCAGACGAGATCATTGCCGCCCCGTTTGCTGTCATTGGCTCGATCGGTGTGGTTGCACAGGTGCCGAATTTCCATCGACTGCTGAAAAAGAATGATATCGATGTAGAGGTTTTGACGGCAGGAAAGTATAAGCGCACGTTAACAATCCTGGGTAAAAATTCCGATGACGGGCGCCAGAAGTTCGTCGCTGAGCTCGAGGCAACGCATACCTTGTTCAAGAAGTTTGTCAGTGAGCATCGGCCCGCCTTGGACGTCGAAACTGTTGCCACGGGTGAGATTTGGTATGGTACCGAGGCTTTAGATATCGGGCTCATTGATCGAATTGCCACCAGCGATGAGATGATTCTGCAGCTCATATCGGACCATGACGTCTACAAAATCACGTTCGAGCATAAGAAAACGTTGGCGCAACGCTTAGGTTTCGCAGCCGAGCAGGGCATTGCTCGGGGGTTTGAGCGCGTCTGGCAGACCCAATTTGAGCGCTGGTTCTGAAAAAGTCTCAGATGATGAAAAGCACTACGCATACTGATTACCGAAGTGGGCTGCCTTCGTGGGTTGTGGGCGGCGTTGTTCTTAATACCGCCCAGGCAGGTCCCTGAGCCATGCGCTACCGAATTGTGCGAACAGTCGACGCGAGTGCCATCGATGGGCTCGGGCACACAAATAATACCGTATACATCGGCTGGTGCGAACAAGCGGCTTGGGAGCACTCGACAGATCTTGGCTTGTCACTTTCTGATTATCAATCGCTCGGCTATGCAATGGCCGTCACTCGAGCGGTGTTCGATTATCGTAAAGCAACCTACGAAGGAGATATCCTTACCATCGACACTTGGCTGAGCTCGATCGAGAAGCGACTCAGGATGAAGCGTCATTTCCGGATTGCATCAGAGACCAACGGGCTCCTTGTTGGTGAGGGAGAATGGGACTTTGCCTGCATACGCCTTAGTGATGGGAAGCCAAGCCGGATGCCCCAGGCGTTCATTGAGACGTATACTGCAGCAATCACGAGCTAGCGTCAGCTCGTCGGCAATGAATCGAGAATGACCCGATATACCCACGGGGCTTAACACTACGCGCTTGATTTTGGAAAAGCCTTAATCAGAACTTCAGAACTTCAGAACTTCAGAACACCCGAGCACCCCAACACCCGAACACCCGAACTCCCAACATTCTGCCTCTGCGGTTTCCCGTGATCCGACTATCCGGCTTAACGAGCTCCGGGCACTCTGAGCGTCCGTGATTCTACTCTGACAAACACATGACTAGACGATGGCCAAAGCCACCGATGTACGGATGATTTTATTGATCGGGAGTTTCTGACTCTATTGGGTGATCTAGCTGCTTGCTCGATTCGGGCTCTGGTGCTGGCGACTTTGGCTCACATTGAGCGCGCACACCAAGGGCACGGGTCATCATTGCATCGCTGTCCTCAGTGTCTGCTAGCAATGTTGCGGCGACATCATCGTTCACCGTTGCGCAGGGATCTGGCTCGCCCGGGTCGGTCAGCCACGCTAGCACTGTGATCAAAATAACGATCAGTGCGATAGCGAGATTACGAAGCAATGTTGTCATGGTGCATCTCATCCAAGAAGGCCTTCATGCTCACACAAAGGTGTCGTTCGCACAATGCATTCCCGTTGGAGGGCAGGATGTCCATGTGTCAGATCGTGTAATACATAGATGCGTATAATATATATTATGTTAAATAAAGTAAAAGACGACCTCGCGGTTAATAGAGGTAATCGTAAAGGATGCTTTGCAAACTGCTGGTTAAAGGGCTCTGTAAGGTAAGCCCTGATTGAGCGAGCAAACCGTCAACAAGATTTGATGACCAGAGAGACGTTAAAGCCGATGTGTCAAGGCCTCGATTTCAGGTCGGGGTCTTTCTTTCGGCTGCTGAGCCGCGGTGCCAATGTGAATAAAGCCTGCAATAGACTCGTGCTCTGCCAAGGTGAACGCGTCGCGTAGTTTCGGTTCGTAAGCAACTGTTTCAGTGATCCACTGCGCGCCGAAGCCGGCTGCGTTGGCCGCGAGCAGCAAATTTTGACACACTGCCCCACAGCAGAGCGATTGTTCCCATTGGGGTGTCTTATGCTCGAGAACTGGGGCGTACACCACGATAACCACTGTAGGCGCGCGTGAGAACCGGTTGAGCTCAAGCTGACGTTGAGCATCGCTGAGATCTGCGTCGAGCTCCAGAGCTGCCTTCAGGCAGGCCTGCCCTAGCCTAGTTTGGGCGTCACCCTCGACGACTACAAAACGAAATGGCACAACACGGCGGTGGTCGGGCGCCCGCGCAGCGAGCCGCAGGAGTTCAGTCAGGGTTTCGGGGTTTGGCCCGGGTGCCGTTAAGGTGTGCGCAATCGCGGAGCGTCGCGACGCGAGGAATGACAGGACATCGTCGTTAGCAACAGGCATTGGCATATCATCGCCCAGCTCAAACACGTGTTGATTTATCATTGAGTAAATCCTAGAAATTAGTCTTTCGACAGCGTGAATGCCGCCTGCACTGCCCGAAACGATGCGTTGAGTGACCGTTCGAGTGTGGCGGACACGCCAGTGTCATGCGAAGGTTTTATCCTAGCATAAACAAAGCCGATGTAGCTGCTTTTGCGTCGGTATGTCACCAAGACGCGCATGACATCAAAGAGTTGGTTCGTCTGGGTATGACGAGCAGAAAGCCATGGTGCGGATCGCACAGGATCACAGACGCGGTTCGCGTGAATTGTGCGGCAAGGCTCGGGGCATTGACCTCGATCAAGGGGTGAGCAATTGTTTGAATATTGGGCTTAGATTCTTTATTAGAACTTTTTAATATTCGGCAGGTCTGTGCTAGAGTGAGCGTGTTTCGACGAGCATGTTTCGTCGTGTTTCGATAAGGAGTACAAGTCTATGTCTACAGCAATACCATTCGAAGTTCGCGCTGACCAACACCCCGAGGTCGTGCCCTTTTTTGATGAGCCCTCTAACACGTTTTCATACGTTGTGTTCATGTCTGGTTCAAAGCAGTGTGCGGTCATTGATTCTGTGTTAGACCTTGATTATGCATCCGGCATCATATCGTCCGCGAGCGTAGAGAAAATAATCGCCTACGTTAAAGATAATGGGCTTCAGGTTGAATGGATCATGGAGACTCATGTCCACGCAGATCACCTGTCTGCGGCGCCCGTGATTCAAGAGCGTTTGGGCGGGCGAATTGTGATCGGCTCGCAAATAAAGGTGGTGCAGGAGACGTTCGGCAAGATTTTTAATGAGGGCACGGAGTTTGAGCGAGATGGGTCACAGTTTGATCTCTTGATTGAAGATGGCGACTGCCTGGCGATGGGCGAGGTCTCGATTTGTGCACTACATACACCCGGTCATACACCGGCTTGCATGAGCTATGTGATCGGCGATGCCGTGTTTGTGGGTGATACGCTCTTCATGCCCGATGCAGGAACCGCGCGCGCAGATTTCCCGGGTGGAGATGCAAGCACCCTCTTCCACTCTGTAAAACGCGTTCTGAGCCTACCTGAATCGTTCAGGCTGTTTATGTGTCACGATTACGGACCTGATGGACGTGATCTTGAGTACCAGACTACGGTTGGGGCTCAGAACAGCTCGAATATTCATGTCGCAGCGCATATTCAAGAAGCGGAGTTTGTAGCGATGCGAGAGGCGCGAGATGCTACACTTGCGATGCCAAGGCTCATTCTGCCATCGCTTCAAGTCAACATGCGAGCTGGGCACATGCCGCCGGCTGACGACGACGGCCGCGTGTTTCTTAAAGTGCCGGTGAATGCGTTTGTCTAAAACAATAAGATCATTGTGGGGGGAAGAGAATGTCGGTGAGAGTAAACGAGGATTTGGCAGTATCGGTTCAGATCGCCTGCGACCAGCTAGAAGATTTAGCCAAACAAGGTGTCACGTTGCTGATTTGCAATAGGCCCGACGGTGAAGAACCTAACCAGCCCAATTTTAGCGAGATTCAAACGCGTGCAGCGGCAGTGGGAATAGAGGCCTTGTATCAACCCGTGATTCCTGGCCAGATTTCCGACCAAGCCATCGTGGAATTTGGCAACGCTTTACTGACGGCCGATGGCAAAGTATTGGCCTATTGCCGCACAGGTACCCGCAGCATCACGCTCTGGGCCTTAAGCCAAGCGCGTGAGGGGCAGAATGTCGACGAATTACTACAGGCTGCTCGGGATGCTGGGTATGAGTTGGCGGGTATTCGCGATCGTTTAGATCAGCTTTCAAAGGAGGCTCTATGACTCAAGGAAACAGCCAGCTAACCTATGATGTGGTTATCGTGGGCGCCGGCGCCGGCGGTGTGTCGGTAGCCTCTTCCCTCTTAAAGCGCACGCATGACTTGTCGATTGCGATTATTGATCCGGCCGATGAGCATTACTATCAGCCTGGTTGGACCTTGGTGGGTGCTGGCGTATTTAATCCTACTGAAACAGTGCGACCGATGAAGTCACTGATTCCAAAGGGGATTAGCTGGATTAAACAGGCGGTTCAGAGCTTCAACCCCGATGAGAACGCGGTGGTCTTGGATGATGCGTCAGAGATAAGCTACGGTCAGCTTGTTGTTGCGCCCGGGTTGACCCTCCGATGGGACTTAATCGAGGGGTTATCGGAGACCCTCGGGAAGAATGGGGTAACATCAAATTATCGTTATGATTTAGCGCCTTACACCTGGGAGTTAGTAAAGAATCTGACTTCTGGAAAGGCCATTTTTACGCAGCCACCGATGCCGATCAAATGTGCCGGCGCCCCGCAGAAGGCAATGTACCTGTCATGCGATCATTGGTTCCGAAATAAAACCCTAGACTCAATCAGGGTGGAATTCTGTAATGCCGGACCCGTCTTGTTTGGTGTATCAGCCTACGTGCCCGCATTAATGGAATATATCGAGAAGTATCAGGCGACGCTCTCGTTCAGTCATAATTTGGTCAAAGTAGACGGCGACGCCAAAACAGCTTGGTTTGAGCACACTGATTCTGAGGGACAAACCCACCTAGTCGAGCGTCATTTCGATCTACTGCATGTTTGTCCGCCACAGTCTGCACCTGCGTTTGTTGCACAGTCGGCACTAGCAGATGAAAAAGGTTGGGTTGACGTTGATCAGGTGACCCTGCAACACAAGCGTTTTGCAAATGTGTGGTCGCTCGGAGATGTGCAGAATGCGCCGAACGCAAAAACAGCGGCCGCCGCGCGAGTGCAAGCACCGATCGTGGCTAATAACTTGCTGAACGCTATCGGACGAGGAGCAGGTGTTGCGCACTACAATGGGTACGGTAGCTGCCCACTCACAGTGGAGCGAGGTAAAATTGTGCTGGCCGAATTTGGCTATGGTGGCAAGCTGTTGCCCAGTTTTCCCAGCTGGATAATCAATGGTCTGCGCCCTACTCGGCTCGCTTGGTGGCTGAAGGAAAGGCTGCTTCCCCCGATCTACTGGCATGCCATGTTGAAAGGTCGCGAATGGCTGGTTACGCCAAAGCCAGAGCAGAGCTAATGCAGTGAAGGGTTTTCCTGCCTACGCTTGGCTCAAGGGGTACAATAAAGACCTACTAATCGCTGACAGTATCGCGGCGATTATTGTCACTGTGATGCTTATTCCACAGTCGCTCGGTTACGCTATGCTTGCTGGCGTGTCACCCGAAGTGGGCTTATATGCATCTATCATCCCCTTGGTTGCTTATGCTTTGCTAGGGACCAGTCGAACCCTATCGGTGGGCCCTGTCGCGGTGATTAGCCTAATGACGGCGGTTGCCGTCAGTGACGCAGTTGCGCAAACCGGCGCCGATTATCATGAAGCGGCTATCGTACTCGCACTCCTCTCGGGTTGCGTATTGGTTGTCATGGGGTTTCTCAAGTTTGGATTTTTGGCTAATTTTTTGTCACACCCAGTGGTGTCAGGTTTTATTTCAGCGTCTGGCATTCTGATCGCGTTGAGTCAGCTCAAGCATCTTTTGGGCATCTCGGCGCACGGTGACACCCTCCCCTCCTTGCTGCTCAGCCTGAGCCAAGGCATGCATGCTCTCAACTTGCCCACGCTTGCAATCGGCTCTTTTGCGTTGATTTTACTGATAGGCTGCCGCCGCTATCTTGTGCGTAGCTTGATCGCAGTGGGTCTGTCTGAAAATGCTGCAGGCACGATCTCGAAAGCAGCACCGGTGCTTGCCATTTTGCTCACCATTGTTGCCACTATCATATTCGATCTAGAGTCGCTCGGCGTTGCCATTGTAGGTGAGGTGCCGCGCGGCCTGCCCACACTTGTATTTCCGACTATTGAATGGCCTCTGGTAAAGGCTTTACTGCCGGCGGCCATTCTCATTTCGGTGATCGGTTACGTTGAATCGATCTCGGTTGGTCGCACTCTTGGCGCAAAAAGACGTCAACGTGTCGACGCCAACCAAGAGCTTGTTGGCCTTGGTGCAGCAAACTTGGCGTCCGCGTTGTCGTCGGGTTTTCCGGTAACCGGCGGATTCTCAAGGTCGGTCGTTAATTTTGATGCTGGTGC
The DNA here is from genome assembly GCA_003520285.1 of Halieaceae bacterium. Taxonomy (GTDB): domain Bacteria; phylum Pseudomonadota; class Gammaproteobacteria; order Pseudomonadales; family Halieaceae; genus Aequoribacter. The sequence goes on along the minus strand of DOVB01000094.1, from coordinate 1,881 downwards.
TCAAACGGGCGCAGCGAGTATTTTAACTGCTCTAGGCATTGCGCTTGCCGCGCTATTTCTAACACCGATCTTGTACTTTTTGCCGAAGGCGACGCTTGGAGCGACTATTATCGTCGCCGTCATGAGTTTGGTGGATTTAGGGTTAGTTAAGAAAGCTTGGAATTACTCTCGCCGAGACGCGCTTGCTCTTCTGGGCACCTTGGTCGGCACCTTGTTGGTTGGTGTCGAAGCGGGCGTCATCATCGGTGTGGCACTGTCGGTGATACTACACCTCTACCACACCTCCAAGCCACATACCGCTATCGTGGGTGAGGTGCCAGGTACAGAGCATTTCCGTAATGTGGATCGACACGATGTCATCACAGATCCAAAAATTTGTTCAATCAGGATTGATGAAAGCCTTTATTTCCCGAACGCGTCGTATCTTGAAGACCTCGTGTATGGCGCGATTGCCAAAAATCCTGACATCAAGCATATCGTGCTCATGTGCTCAGCTGTGAACTCTATTGATATGAGCGCTTTAGAAGCGCTTGAGATGATCAACAGCCGACTCAGCGAGCTCGGGCTAAAGCTACATTTGTCAGAGGTCAAAGGGCCCATTATGGATGCACTGAAGCGAACTGATTTCTTGGCACATTTGAGTGGGTCTATCTATTTGTCACAGCATCAAGCTTTTAATGAGCTGCGGGACGACCATTAACCCTCTCTAGTGCGCTCTCGTTGCTATATGAGCGGTACTTGATAGCCGCCCTCTTAGGCCGACTAACGCTTATGGAATCCAAGCTCGGAAACCGCCATAATGCCCTCAGACGTTCAAAGGATTTCACTATGCGAAGCTCTCTCCGTTGTGCCATTTTCGTTGGCTGTGCCCTACTTGCGTCCTCACTGTGGGCTTCTTCTGTGCAGGCGCTGGCGTTGCGCACAGAGCAAATTAAAACTATGCAGCAACTGGTGACAGAGTTGGAAAAGTCGCATTACAACCAGTTGAAATACGACGATTCACTCGCCGCACAACACCTCAACGAATATATCGACGCTCTAGATCCTCGCAAGTTGTATTTTACAGCCAAAGAGATTGAACAGTTCAAAGCGCGAAGCGAGGGTTTAGACGATGAGGTCAAGCGTGGCGAGCTCGTGACTATTACTGATTTGTTTTCGGCCTATCATGACCGCCGACTGCAGCGGCTTAAGGATTTAGTCGATTATTTGCCCAGTAAAATAGCACAACTCGATTTTTCTAAAGATGAGTCCATCATTGTAGACGCTGACCGTATTAGCTGGGCCACGTCAACTGAAGAGTTGCGGGGACGCTGGCGCAAGCAATTCAAGAGTGACGTACTCAATCTTAAGCTCACCGATAAACCCCTAGACGATATCGTGGATACACTGCAAAAACGGTATGCTTATCAGCTCAAGTCAGCGGAACAAGTGACTGAAACGGATGTTTTCAGTGTTTACGCTAACGCACTCACCAGCTTGTACGATCCACACACAAGCTACTTTTCACCTCGGCGCACCGAGAATTTTAACATTGAGATGTCATTGTCACTCGAGGGTATTGGCGCCCTGCTTCAGCAAGATCAAGACTACACCAAAGTGAGTAGAGTTATCCCCAAAGGCCCAGCTGACAAACAGGGTGAACTTCAGCCATCGGATCGCATCGTCGGAGTCGCTCAGGGTAGCTCTGGTGAAATGATTGATGTCGTGGGCTGGAGATTAGATGAAGTCGTGAATTTAATCAGGGGTGAAAAAGGCAGCACGGTCCGTCTAGAAGTGATCCCTGCAGACCAGTCTGAAGTTCACCGTGGGTTCGGCGAAGGTGAATCCGTTCGCATCTTCGCCGAGCAGTGACAGGGAGACAATCGGTAAATCATTTACCGG
>DOVB01000076.1 GCA_003520285.1 Halieaceae bacterium | reverse complement strand
ACGCCCGTGCGCTCCCTGAGTTGCTGGGTGGATCAGCGGATCTAGCGGGCTCAAACTTGACCCTGTGGTCCGGCTCTAAAGGCGTATCTGCAGATGATGCCGACGGCAACTATATCTACTACGGTGTTCGCGAATTTGGCATGTCGGCAATGATGAATGGGATTGCCTTACATGGTGGCTTCATTCCCTACGGCGCCACTTTTCTTATTTTTATGGAGTATGCTCGGAATGCAGTGCGTATGGCGGCGCTCATGGGTCAACAGAGCATCTTTGTGTATACCCACGATTCGATTGGTTTGGGAGAAGACGGGCCAACCCACCAACCGGTCGAACAGTTAACCGCATTGCGTGCCACCCCCAACTTGGTGACTTGGCGCCCTTGCGATGCAGTCGAGTCAGCGGTGGCGTGGAAGCAAGCTTTGTTGCGTCATGATGGGCCATCGGCCTTGGTCTTCTCGCGTCAAAATTGCCCACATCAAGTTCGTACTGCGGCAACTTTAAGCAACGTGGCAAGAGGCGGATATATTCTCAGCGATAGCGACCAGCACCCCGAGTTGATTTTAATCGCCACCGGGTCTGAAGTGACGCTAGCGCAGCAGGCTGCCGATGAGTTTCGGTCACAGGGACGAGCGGTGCGGGTCGTGTCTATGCCGAGCCCCGAGCAGTTTGAGGCTCAAGATGCGCTCTATAAAGAGTCGGTGCTGCCAAGCGATGTTCTTGCTCGCGTTGCGATCGAGGCACTTCACCAGGACTTTTGGTTTAAGTACGTCGGACTCGATGGGCGTATTATCGGTATGAATAGCTTTGGAGAGTCGGCGCCGGCTGCTGCGCTATACGAACATTTTGACATTACTGTTGGCGCTGTTTTAGCGTGCGCAGAAGAATTGCTCGACTAGGGAGATCAGCTTGCGCGTTGCGATCAATGGCTACGGACGAATCGGACGCAGTATATTGCGCGCTTTTTTCGAGCGAGGCGGCTCCTCGAACCTTGAGCTGGTTGCCATTAATGAGCTGGCAGATGCTCGAACAATTGCACACTTGACCCGTTACGACAGCACGCACGGACGATTTCCGCTGGCTCTTGAATGCCGAGATGAGCAGATTCTTATTGCTGGCTCAACCATTGCCTTGTCCCATGAACCGGATGCCGCCCTGTGTCCTTGGCGCGACCTCGAGATAGATCTAGTGCTTGAGTGTACGGGCGTCACTGGCGATCGTCAGATTGCGCAGTGGCACGCCGACGCGGGTGCACCGAGACTTCTATTTTCGCAACCCGCAGCTGCAGATATTGACGCGACGGTTGTATTTGGTGTGAACGAGAATAGCCTCAGCGCAGAGCACGCGGTGGCGTCGGCAGGTTCCTGCACAACGAATGCCGTGGTTCCTGTGATTGACGTACTTGATCGCACTTTTGGAATCGACTGCGGCACCATTACGACGATACATTCGGCGATGAATGATCAGCCTGTATTGGACGCGTATCACCACAATGATCTGCGTAAAACCCGCGCTGCCTCGCAATCGATTATTCCGATTAATACTCAGCTGGCAAAAGGTATTGATCGTATTTTGCCGCATTTGAGTCAGCGCTTTACTGCGCAAGCACTCCGAGTGCCCACCACCAATGTATCGGCGATCGATCTGACTGTTTATGTGGCGCAAGAGACTACAGTTGATGCGGTCAACTCCGCGCTCAGTGCCGCTTCACAATCGCTGTATGGTGGCGTGTTGGGGTACACCACGGAGCCGCTTGCTTCGTGCGATTTTAATCATGATCCCCGCTCTAGCATTGTCGATGCCAGTCAAACCAGTGTGAGTGGTGCCCGATTGGTGAAGGTGCTCATCTGGTTCGATAATGAATGGGGTTATGCCAATAGAATGTTAGACGTCGCCGAGTATTGGTCGACACAAGTCCAGGGGAATTCGCACTAATGCCCATACTAACGATGCAAGAGCTCAATTTAACCGGGTTGCGAGTATTGATCCGTGAAGATCTGAATGTGCCGATCGCCAAGGGGGAAGTGAGTAGCGACGCCAGAATCCGAGCGGCCCTGCCAACCATACAGAGAGCACTTGATGGCGGTGCCGCGGTCATTCTAATGTCTCATTTGGGTAGACCGGAAGAAGGCGAGTACACCGATGAATACTCCCTTGCGCCTGTTGCCAGACGGCTGTCACAGATGCTGGGGCAGGACGTAGGTATTCAGGCCGGCTGGAGGTCTGGGATCGATGTCCAGCCAGGGCAGGTGGTGCTCCTCGAGAACGTCCGCTTCAATGTCGGCGAAAAAAGTAATTCAGCTGAGCTCGGAGCGGCCTACGCAGCGCTGTGTGACGTCTTTGTGATGGATGCGTTTGGCACGGCTCATAGAGCGCAGGCATCGACCCATGCGGTGGTGCAACATGCCCCTGTTGCCTGCGCAGGACCGCTGTTGGTGGCGGAGTTGTCGGCTCTAGAGACGGCGCTGACAACCCCGGCTCGACCATTCACGGCGATCGTGGGCGGTTCTAAGGTCTCAACCAAACTGACGGTACTAGAAACGCTCTCTACTCGTGTTGATCAGCTTATTGTCGGGGGTGGTATCGCGAATACGTTTTTAAAAGCGGCTGGGTTTCCTATCGGTCGATCGCTTTGCGAAGATGAGTTGGTCGACGTAGCCAAGGCCTTATTGACCAAAGTGAATATTCCATTGCCGGTCGATGTGGTGACCGCAAAGCACCTCGCTCAGGATGCGGTCGGCGTCATAAAGCGCGTCTCTGAGGTCGCCGACGATGACATGATTCTCGATATTGGTCCGGAAACGTCTGCACTGCTGGCCGATCAGTTGAAGAGCAGTGGCACCATTATTTGGAATGGTCCGGTGGGTGTCTTTGAGATACCCGCGTTTGCAGCTGGCACCGAGGCTCTGGCGAAAGCGATCGCCGCGAGTGAAGGTTTTAGTATTGCTGGCGGGGGTGATACTTTAGCAGCGATAGATCAGTTTAATATTGCAGCGCAGGTATCGTATATTTCAACCGGCGGTGGTGCTTTTCTGGAATATGTAGAAGGAAAACAATTACCGGCTGTGACTGCCCTCGAACAGCACGCCGCCAACTCACGGAGATAATCATGGCTTTAATCAGCTTGCGTCAATTGCTCGATCATGCAGCCGAACACGGCTACGGTGTGCCCGCATTTAATGTGAATAATTTAGAGCAGACGCGCGCCATCATGGAGGCCGCTGCTGAAACCAATTCACCGGTGATTATGCAGGCCAGCGCGGGTGCCCGAAAATATGCGGGGGCCCCATTTTTACAGCATATGATTGCCGCAGCTATCGAGGAGTTCCCCTCGATTCCGGTTGTGATGCACCAAGACCACGGTGTATCCCCCGCTGTTTGCCAACAATCGATTCAGCTCGGATTCAGCTCTGTGATGATGGATGGTTCACTCGGCGACGATGGCAAGACACCGATGGACTACGACTACAACGTCCGAGTGACTCGACAAGTCGTTGAAATGGCCCATGCCTGTGGCGTTTCAGTCGAGGGAGAGCTGGGGTGCTTGGGATCGCTCGAGACCGGTGAAGCGGGTGAAGAGGATGGCATCGGAGCGAGTGGAAAGTTAACTCACGAGCAGATGCTGACGGATCCAGACGAGGCAGCCGACTTCGTGGCTGCGACGGGCGTTGATGCTTTGGCGATCGCGTGTGGCACCAGCCACGGGGCCTACAAGTTCACTCGGCCACCGACAGGTGATATTTTGGCGATTGATCGAATCCGCGAGATTCACCGGCGTATACCAAATACCCACTTAGTGATGCACGGGTCGTCTTCTGTACCACAGGATTGGTTGGCTATTATCAATGAGTATGGTGGTTCTATCCCAGAGACTTACGGTGTTCCGCTTGAGCAGATTCAAGAGGGGATCCGCCACGGGGTGCGTAAAGTCAATATCGATACCGATCTTCGACTGGCCTCTACCGGCGCTATCCGCCGATTCTTAGCACAAAATCCAGCAGAGTTTGATCCACGGAAGTATTTGGCGCAGAGCATCACAGCAATGAAAGAGGTGTGCATTGCTCGCTATGAGGCCTTCGGTACAGCGGGTCAGGCTAGCTCGATTAAGCCTATTCCCTTAAGTGGGGCTGCAGAAGCTTACGCGCGAGGATCTTGGTAAATCCGGCAGTTAAGCGTGTGAGTTAGTGCCCACTGCCAAGCGCATGGTGATGTGGTCTATGTCATCTTCGTCATAGACAGTGCCCTCAGCGATAAATCCGAGCGACTGATAAAACCCCTGTAGTCGCGCCTGAGCTCCGATCAGAATGTCACGGGTCGGCTCGAGCTGACGGCATCGGGCGATAGTCTGTGTGACCAGCTCTTGTCCAAGATGCTGGTTGCGATAGCGAAGCCCTACCGTGATGCGTCCGATTGAAATGGCGTCTGCATAGGCAGCGCCAACGGGCAGAATGCGCGCTGTTCCCATCAAATGTTTGCCATCGTAGCCCATGAGATGCTCCGCCACGAAGTCTTTGCCATCTAGATCCTGATAGGCACATTCCTGCTCTACCACAAACACTTCCGACCGCAGACGCAGTATTTCATAAAGGTCTGAAGTACTCAGTTGATCGAATGTGAACCAATTCCACCGCGTCATTGTCATGAGTTGTTTTCCAATTTCGGAGAATCCGTGCGAATCTTTTGTGACGCTCTAGTTTACTGCTAGACTAGCTCAAACTGCGAGCGATTCGGATGCTTTGCTCGGGCTTTCTAACTGGGACACAGTATGTTCGCGAATGCGGAATTATCGAAAGATTTCACGCCTTAATGATCGATATGGCAAATGCCATCGTCAACCTGGACGACCAGTTAGTATCAGCGCGCCAAAAACGCGCCAGAAGAGTAACTGAACCCTATTGTTTAATGCCTTACTGGATCCTCAATAATGTCTGATTTACCCACAGTAATAGAACCGGATGAATCCGTCTCGTTGCGCGATTATGCTGAAAAAGCGTATCTCGATTATTCGATGTATGTGATTTTGGATCGCGCTTTGCCCAATGTAGGTGACGGGTTAAAGCCAGTTCAGCGCCGTATCATTTATGCCATGAGCGAGTTGGGACTGAAGGCGACCGCGAAATACAAGAAATCTGCTCGAACTGTTGGTGATGTGATAGGTAAGTTTCATCCTCACGGTGACAGTGCGGCCTATGAAGCCATGGTCTTGATGGCGCAGCCATTTAGCTATCGCTACCCTCTGGTCGATGGCCAGGGTAACTGGGGTTCAGCTGATGATCCCAAGTCATTTGCGGCCATGCGTTATACGGAATCACGATTGACTGGTTACGCCGACGCGCTTCTTGGAGAGCTCGGACAGGGCACGGTGGATTGGACGCCCAACTTTGATGGCACTATGGATGAACCCTCTGTGCTGCCAGCACAAGTGCCAAATGTGCTGCTCAACGGCACGACCGGAATCGCGGTTGGGATGGCAACCGATATTCCGCCCCACAACTTGCGTGAAGTGGTGACTGCAACAATTCGATTACTCGAGTATCCGAAGTCTACGGTTGATGATCTGTGCGAGCATATCAAAGCGCCGGATTTTCCGACCACGGCAGAAATTATTACCTCTCAAGACGATATTAAGGCGTTTTATCGGAGTGGTCGCGGTTCGATAAAAATGCGAGCGCACTGGGTCAAGGAAGATGGAGCGATTATTATCGATGCCATCCCTTATCAGGTCTCTGGGGCGCGTGTGCTTGAGCAGATTGCGGCTCAGATGCAGGCTAAAAAGCTTCCTTTGGTCAGCGATTTGAGAGACGAGTCAGATCATGAGAATCCGACTCGTTTGGTGATTGTGCCCAAATCCAATCGAGTTGATATCGACGCGTTAATGTCGCACCTGTTTGCCACCACTGATTTAGAGCGCAGTTATCGAATTAACTTAAATTTGATCGGGAATGATGGTCGGCCGGCCGTGAAGTCACTCGATACGATTTTGCGCGAGTGGCTGGCCTTCAGAACGGAAACTGTGACTCGCAGACTTCAGTATCGACTTGAAAAAGTATTGGCCCGACTGCATTTGTTGGAAGGTTACTTGGTGGCCTATCTCAACATTGACGAGGTGATACACATCATCCGCACCGAAGACAAACCGAAAGCGGTGTTGATTGAGCGGTTTGGACTATCGGACGCTCAAGCCGAAGCGGTGTTGGAGCTAAAGCTGCGCAATTTAGCGAAGCTCGAAGAGATGAAAATTAAGGGTGAGCAAGATGAACTTAATCTTGAGCGAGAGCAGCTTGAATTAACCCTTGGCTCCACCGCGCGAATGCGCACCCTCATCAAGAAAGAGCTACTGGCGATTGCTGATCGCTTTGGGGATGAAAGATCTTCTCCTTTGGTGCAGCGTGCCGAGGCGAAAGCTTTCTCTGAGAAAGAATTAATGTCGACCGAGCCGGTGACGGTGGTCCTATCTGCCAAAGGATGGATACGAGCGGCCAAAGGTCATGATGTCGATCCAGAGAGTCTGAGCTATAAAGCAGGTGATGCGTTTAGTCTCGCGGCGGCAGGGCGTAGCAATCAAAGTGCGATTTTAATAGATGACACCGGGCGTGCGTACACCCTGCCCAGTCACAATCTGCCCTCGGCGCGCGGGCAGGGTGAGCCAGTGACCGGTAGGATTAATCCGCCTACGGGGTCGAGCTTCAAAGCCTTATTGATGGGTGATGAAAAAGATAAAGTCCTGTTGGCGAGCGATGCTGGTTATGGCTTTGTCACCGAGCTTGGTCATTTGATGGCGAAGAACAAGGCGGGCAAGTCGGTTTTAAATCTCCCACCGGGAGCAGAGGTATTGCCGCCTGCTCTGATCCCAGTGGGCGATGACCTGCTGGTGGCGAGTGTCTCTAGTGAAGGCAGATTATTGGTCTTCCCGCTCTCTGACCTGCCCGAGTTGGCGCGCGGGAAAGGGAATAAGATTATTTCGATACCGAGCGCCAGAGTTAAAACCCGTGAGGAAATGATGACGGCCGTTGCGGTATTAACGCCAGAGTCTAAATTGGTCTTGCATGCGGGTAAGAGGCACTTGAGTCTCAAGCTTCAAGAGCTCGATCACTACCGAGGTGAGCGTGGCCGTCGCGGAAGTAAGCTGCCCAGAGGTCTACAGAATGTAGACTTTTTGATCGCAGAGCATCCGTCGGTCAGCTGATTTTTGGCGTAAACTTTTCGGCCTGCTCCGCCAGTAGTTGCTTGGTTTCTGGTGGGATACCGACCACGCTGGCAAACTGCTGGATGAGCGGGCCCAACTGATAGTTCTCATCGAACGGTGGTTGATCGATTAAATCGCTCTCCAGCCAGAGCAGCCCGTCTTGCTGAAAGGCCTGCTCGAGATGGTCGAAAATATTCTGTACATACAAATCGGCGTAGAAGCTATGGTCATCGAGCGGTTTTAAATCAGAGCGCCCGAGCACACAGCGCACTTGATAGCGCAGGTGGCTGCTGTCTTCTTGCCGTTTGCAGAGCATCTGCATTAACAAGGCTGCTTGAATTGCAGACCTAGCCGCCTGTCGCCCACCTTGGTCCGAGAAAATCAGCGCAACGCGGAGTTGTCGAACGACTCTTAACTTTCCGCCATAGGTTGAGGTGGCGGTGTGGAGGCACTGATAGAGTCTTTGGGTGTATCGCTCGAGTGAGTCCTCGTTCAGGGTATCGACGTAATGTTCGAGGGAGTCGAGCGAGACTATCACAATCACTGTGGGGTTAATCGCCGCCGGCGGTTGTTCGAGGTCTGTTTGTTGTGCCAAGAGTTCTAGTGGTAGCGCCATCAATCGTTTGCTGATGGCATCAATTTCATTGGCAGATTCGATGGCTTCGACTGTACTCGGGATTTGCCGTTTAAGTTCGGTAAGCGATCGAGAGTACATTCGGCCTAGCTGGGCCCCGAGCCCTCCCATCACAGCGGCAATGAGGACTGCAAGCCCAGCAAGAGTCCAAGTTTGTTGTGCGCGCAGTTCGCTCGCAAGTTGATGACCGTAGTAGATCTTCAATTGCGCACGAACTGTATTATCGACCGTGACCGGAACTGAATGAAACGTGGGTCGTGTTTGCCCGACCCTAGCAATGACATCACCACGATCGTTTGTGAGCACAGCGCCGCTCATCCAGTCCGCGCGCAGTGC
>DOVB01000195.1 GCA_003520285.1 Halieaceae bacterium | reverse complement strand
GGGAGGTTAGGATGAGACATGAACAGTTCCAGACTGAGCTATTTCGGTATCCCTTTCAAATAGAGCTTGCCACCCGCTATGGTGACTGTGATGTCATGGGGCATATTAATAATGTGGCTTTTGCTCGGCTGTTCGAAGAGTCACGGATACAGTTTAATATGGCCATTCATGGTGCGTCTGATCTGCGGCATTTCGGTCAGCGCGATCGCATTATGTTGGTCGCAACACACCTGTTTTACTTACGGGAGCTCCATTACCCATCAACGGTCACTGTTGGTGTTGGCATCATGCGTATTGGCACTAGTTCCTATACATTAAGTGCAGCCATGTTTCGAGATGATGGTCAGTGTGTCGCTATCAATCAGTCGACTCTGGCGAGCGGGGAAAACGGCAAGAGTATGCCCTTGAGTCAAGCCCTTAAAGATGCAGCAGCGCGCATGGTAATGGATGTTGCAGCACCAGTGAGTTGAGCTCGACCGGGGCGAAGATCGGTGCCGTCGCCCCGGTTAAAACCTTAAATCCGTTCGATGATAACAGCCGGAGCCATGCCGCCTGCGGCGCACATCGTAACTAAGCCGAATTGCAAGTCACGTCGTTCCAGCTCGTCAAGAATAGTGCCAATCAGGATTGAACCTGTTGCTCCGATAGGGTGACCTAGTGCCATAGCGCCCCCATTCACATTGACTTTATCGCGGTCTAAATTCAGATCGCGAATGAACTTCTCGGCCACCACTGCGAACGCTTCATTGATCTCGAACAGGTCGATATCGGAAATCTGGAGCCCAGCTTTCTGCAGCACTTTTTTGGCCGCGGGCACTGGCGCGTTGAGCATGAGTACTGGTGAGTCACCCATGTTGGCCATGGCGACAATGCGGGCTCTCGGTTTCATACCGTTAGCCTTCGCATAATTGGGTGACGTCAGCAGCAGAGCGGCCGCGCCATCTACTACGCCGGAAGAATTGCCTGCATGATGCACGTGATTAATAGTTAAGCCCGGATAAGCCTGATGCACCAGCTTCTTGAATGTCGTACCTGCCTCGTCTAGAGGGTAGTCGGCCATGGGTGCAAATGACGGTTGAAGAGCACTTAGGGATTCGAGTGTCGTACTCGGTCGTGGGAATTCCTCTTGATCGAGAGCAAGGCTTCCGTCGGGTTTATAAACTGGCACCAGACTGCGAGCAAAGTGCCCCTGTTGAATCGCATGCGCAGCACGTTGTTGAGAGGTCGCAGCAAGCGAGTCAAGCGCGGTGCGATCAATACCTTCAAGGGTAGCGATGACGTCGGCGCAAATACCTTGGTGTGGTTGAGGGTGTCGTGCACGCAGACGCAGATTGTCGCTATCGATAAACGGCGATTGCGTGGGGTCAGCTCCGAAGGTTGACATCATTTCGCAGCCACCGGCAATCACGCAGTCTTCAAAACCGCTCATGATAGATGCTGCGGCCATGTTGACCGAGGTGATCCCAGAACCACAAAAGCGGTCGAGTGTGACACCAGAGGCGCGGATATCATAGCCTGCATCAAGAGCCGACATTCTCGCGAGATCGCCGCCCTGTTGGCCACGCTGTGAACTGGTACCAAAAATAATGTCATCGACCTCTGCTGTATTTAATTGATTACGCTCGGCGAGGGCGGCGAGTACAGTCGCTCCTAAGTGCTGCGGGTGCTGGTCGGCCAGTGCGCCTTTCCCCTTCTTACCAATTCCTCTTGGGGTGCGGCATCCATCTATAATCCATGCTTCTGTCATATTATTCTCCTTATCGACCTTTCCAGATGGGCGCACGTTTTTCTGCAAATGCAGTAGCACCCTCGATGGCATCTTCACTTCTCATCACCGCCGCGACGATTTTATTCTGATTGGCAAACATGACGTCACTGGTCCAATCCTGCGCGCTATCCACCACTTCCTTGCTCTTGGCAACCGCGAGGGGGCCATTAGCCGCAATTTTGGCGGCTAACACTTTGGCGGCCTCAAGAGCGGTTCCGGCAGCGACCACTTGATTGATTAAGCCGAGTTCATACGCACGACTTGCTGGCACAAAATCACCGGTTAATGCCCACTCTTTCGCAATACGCATGGGAATCTGTTTGGGCAGTTTGACTAGGCCGCCGGCCGCGGCAGCCAACCCTCGCTTGACTTCGGGGATACCAAACTTTGAGGCGTCAGAAGCAACGATCAGGTCGCAGCTGATCGCTACCTCAAAGCCCCCGGCCAACGCATAACCTTCGACTGCAGCGATAAGGGGTTTGGCACAGCGGTACTCACACAAGCCGGCGAAGCCACGGCCTTCAATCATTGGGCTCTCGCCGCGCACAAAGCCTTTTAGATCCATGCCTGAGCAAAATGTGCCACCCGCGCCAGTCACAATCGCCACGTAGAGCTCAGGGTCAGATTCGAGGCGATCGATTGCTGCGGCGACACCTTCCGCCAGTGCTTTGTTGACCGCATTTTTGGCTTCCGGGCGGTTCAGAGTAATGGTCATGATGCCGTTTTCGACATCGACAATGACGGGACTTTGCTCAGACATTGTAAATCTCCTAATAAGTGATGGTCCGATTCTCATAATTATTCGGGCACCGCTAGGCTCACCTATTTTTCACATTTGATCAAGTGCAAACGAGACGCTTCTAGCAGCGACTACTTAACTCTGCCATCAAGGCGGTGAGGTTGTCTGTGGTTGGTGCGCAACCATCGATATGTAAGCTGGCAAAGCGCTGTGACGGCTCAACAAACTGATTGTGCATGGGCGCTACGGTTTGTTTGAATTGTTGCGCTGCGAACTCTGCGCTCCGCCCACGCTCTTGCGTGTCCCGTTGAAGTCTGCGATTCAAGCGGATGGTTTCAGGCGCCTTCACAAAGACGGTAAGATCAAACTGCTCTCTGAGTAGCGCTTGGGTTAGGATAAGCGTCCCCTCCACAATGACGATTGGCGTGGCGCAAATCCGGAAGGTGTTGGGTTCACGTTGGTGCTGTGAAAAATCATAGCTAGGCGAGTCGATGTCACTCCCTGACTTAAGCTGGCTCAGTTGCTCTGACATTAATCCGAAGTCGAGAGAATCGGGGTGATCAAAATTGATTACGTCACGCTGGGGCTTTGATAAGTGGCTCAAATCGGCGTAGTA
>DOVB01000226.1 GCA_003520285.1 Halieaceae bacterium | reverse complement strand
AAGCGCCGCATCCTGCTGCTCTGCAAGACGCACTAACAGTCTACAAGGTACTGGCAACCTCGAAGGACGTAAACGCAATAGCATTGGGCGGTACGTCGGCTGGGGGCGGATTGACGCTTGCGCTGATGCAAAAAATTCGAGATTTAGATATCACCCCCCCCAAAGCGCTGTATGCCGGTAGCCCTTGGGCTGATTTAACAAAAACCAGCGACACACTCTACTCGTTAGAGGGTATCGACCGTGTCCTGGTCAGCTACGACGTTCTTTTAAAAGACGCAGCCAAACTGTATGCGGGCACAGAGGTTTTAACAGCGCCCCCTGTGTCTCCTTTGTACGGCTCTTTTAATCAATTTCCGCCGACCTACCTGATCTCGGGCACGCGCGACTTACTGCTGAGTGACACAGTACGGGTCCATCGCGCAATAAAAAAAGCCGGTGGGCACGCGGAGCTCAACGTGTATGAAGGATTATCACATGCCGAATATCTCGCCAACCTCAATACCGACGAGTCTCAACAAGTCTATTTAGAGCTCGCCGCCTTCTTAAAACCATTACTCTCAGATTAATGAGACGCCTCAAGGTTATTCTTATGATAAACACCACGTCATCAAAAATTCTTTTACTTTGCCGCACTTGGCGCCCACACGCACGCGCGTGTATCTTAACAACAGCGTTCATTGGATTTGCATGCCACGCAGAGAGTGACGTGCAGCCTGAACTTACTTCCCTCTTCTGGGGTGATACCCATCTCCATACCAATCAATCTGTGGACGCTTATGGGCTTGGTAACCGGTATCTCACACCCGATGAAGCTTATCGTTTTGCCAAAGGCGAACCTGTTCGGGGCCACAATGGTCAAGTTGCTCAGCTTAAGCAGCCCTTAGACTTTTTACTCATTGCCGATCACGCGGTTAATATGGGGGTTCTGCCGTCGCTTCGTGAGTACGACACTAAGCTAAAAGGGCCTCTGGCGGAGGAATGGACTCGGCACTTAGCCAAAAGCCCGGTCGATGTATTTAATTACATTAGGCAAGGTTCTTACGAGAAGTACAAGGCAAGCCTTGCTGCCGCGGACGTAAAAGACCCTGCTGGCTTTTTCTGGAAATCGTGGACGACCGACTATTTTGATGACGAGGCGTTCCGAAAAGAAGTGTGGAACGAGGTTTGCTCGCTCGCCGACCAACACAATATTCCCGGAACATTTACCGCATTTATAGGCTACGAATGGACCCCAATGGCGGGATCGCTGCGCTCACCGAACTTTCATCGCAACGTCCTTTATGCGGGTGGCGAGGCCGAAGCTTGCACAAAACTACCGTTTACGGTTCAAGATAGCGAGAATGTTGAGGATCTGTGGGCCTACTTAGAAGACTACGAAACGCGAACGGGCTCTCGGGTATTAGCTATTCCTCACAACGGTAATCTAACCAACGGCAAAATGTTTGAGTTGACTCAGTATGATGGCTCAGACGCTGACCTCGAGTACGCTCGCAATCGCGCAAGGTGGGAGCCTTTATATGAAGTGACACAAATCAAAGGCGATTCCGAAACTCACCCTATATTGTCGCCTAAAGACCCTTTTGCCGATTTTGAAACTTGGCACCGCCATGGTTTTTTTGGCGCGTTATCAGACGATTTTGAGCGCAAAAAACGTCACGAGTACGCGAGATCCGCCCTACAAATCGGGCTACAATCGAACGAGGCATTGGGAACAAACCCGTTTAAATTTGGCCTAATCGGAAGCTCCGACGCCCACACCTCACTGTCGGCAATATCTGAATCTGATTTCTGGGGTAAAGTGTCGCTGTTCGAACCCTCCTCGCTGCGTGTTAACCGCAGCTGGCATTTTTCGGCCAGCGGTTTAGCGGCTGTGTGGGCGCGTGAAAACACACGAGAAGGTCTGTTTGATGCCTTACAACGAAAAGAGGTTTACGCAACGACCGGCACACGAATTCAATTGCGCGTCTTCGCCGGCTGGAGCTTAGGCGAAAGTGACCTTGAGTCAACCCATTATGTCGAAAGGGGCTATCAACAAGGAGTGCCAATGGGCGGCGATCTAATGCCTCCTAGCGGTAATCACAGTAATGGACCGACCATGCTCATCCACGCCCAAAAAGACCCGAGCGGCGCCAATCTAGACAGAATACAGGTGATTAAAGGTTGGCTGGACTCTGAGGGAAATACCCACGAAAAAATATTCAATGTGGCGTTATCAGACACACGCAACGGTTTGATCGGAGCCGATGGGATCCAAACCGTTGGAAATACCGTCGATTTGGCTTCGGCATCCTATACGAACGATATAGGCAGTGCCGTTCTCAAAACTGCATGGACTGATCCAGAGTTTGATGCAACAGAATCAAGCTTTTACTACGTGCGAATCCTCGAAATCCCAACGCCGAGATGGAACACCTACGATAGGGTTCGCTTCGGCCTCTCGGATGAACAAATAATGGACGACAAACCCTATGGTATGCCCAGCATACAACAGACGATTCCCACTGTATTGCAAGAACGAGCCTATTCGTCACCCATATGGTACGAAGCAAGTTCAAAGTAGCCGGACCACAAGAGCCTATTGCTGCCTGCACTCTCATTGTGGGTTGGCTCTATACCCTAGCGAATTGTTGGGTCACCTGATCAATGGCTTGGGTCCACGCGCAAAGTTCGTCCAAGGCTTGAGGGGCTCCCCAAAAACTGTACCATGCTGAATGAGAGTTTAGGGCGTGAATTAGGCAATAAGGAGGCCTTTTATCATGAGACGAAAACGCTATTCAGTCGAACAAATCAGTGTCGCGGTGAGCCGCCAGAAGTTCCGGACTATACCGCGTCACTGTGGGTTAACTTCCAAGGTAACCCTCTTTTGAGCCTTGGTCTGGGCGCAACCAGCCAAGGAAAATCCTATATCGCTAACGATCGCCCAAACCTAGTGTTGCCAAGCTATACCCGCCTTGATTTAAGTGCGGCATTCGACTTTCCACCCTCTTTGACCTTGCAACTTCACCTTGAAAACGCGTTGGATGAGCTCTACTTCCCCAATGCTCATAGCATCCACCAAGCGACCGTAGGACGACCCTTAAATGCGCGTGTCATGATGCGTAAAACCCTGTAAGCCCGATGATTCATACGAGTTCTGGTGAACCAGCAGGCAAATTTAACTTCAGCGCCTTTCGCATCTGCGAGCACCTTTTTGGTCAAACTCTGATAGTAGATGCACTCATTGGGTCTGGTTACCGCACAGACAACCTTCCAAAGCCAGGGATGAAGGGATTCATCAAGGCTTCGACAGATTTAGACCAGAGCGCTTTGTGTATCCTCTTGCATTTCTACTACCAAATCCCGAGCCTCAAGACCTCGCCCAAAACTAGGCTAATGGGCTTATTCTCAGCTGCAAATTGCGACTGAGGATCGACAACAAGACGCAAAAAGAGCAGCTCAAATAGCAGCGCGTTGCACTTTCGGGGCGGGGATTTCAATACGATAGCGATCGATAGAGATTGAGATAGCGATAGATAAAGATAGATAGGCAGCAATCAAAGCCTAAAATTTCATCCCTGAACTTCACCGATTAATTCAAGCCGCGACCCCACCGTGGACTCGATATCGGGGCGCTTGGTCAGATCAACCGCGCTTTTGATATAAATAATGTGCCACGAACCAAGTTTCGCCGCCCTGATAAGCAAACAGCTCTTGGCAGGCCATAACAAACATGCGCCACCGTTGCCATTGAATGACGCCAGCATCTGGATGTTCGGAATCATCAAGTGCATCGATAATTGCTCGGCGATTGTCATCTAAATTCGCAAGCCAGTCCCGACAGGTACGAGCATAATGCTGGCCATTGACCTGCCAAAAATTACGCTCGATGAGCGTACCCTCAAAGTGACGGGGTAAATCTAACGAAGGCATTAGCCCACCCGTAAAAAAGTGTTTCGCCATCCAGTCATCGTCGGACTGTTCTTCGAAAAAGTAGGGTTGTTCTCGGTGACAAAAAATATGAAAGAACAATAATCCATCGGGTTTTAACCAAGACCCAATGCGCTCGAACAAGGCTTCATAGTTTCTCATGTGTTCGAACATCTCGATAGAGACGACACGATCAAACCCTGATGACCTTTCAAATGCATTCATGTCCTCGGTGATGACCGTTAAATTCTTATAACCTAGCAGCGCTGCCTTGGCGTCAATATAGGCTTTTTGAGATGCCGAATTGCTCACTGCGGTAATCTGACTATTCGGGAATTGCGCTGCCATATACAGCGTCAGAGAACCCCAACCACATCCCAGCTCTAGTATTTGCTGGCCCTCGGCTAACTGCGCTCTGTCAACAGTCAAAGCCAACATAGCGTCCTCTGCTTCAGCCAAAGTTGCATCCTCTGAGCTATACAGGGAGGCGCTATATTTTAATCTTGGACCTAACATGTGCTCGAAAACCGCAGTAGGAACTTCATAGTGCTGATCATTGGCATCATCAGTCGCGACCGCAAGGGGGGAGCGGCGCATTTCTTCAACAAATCGCGCCTTACCAGCTTTGGTTGCGTTTACCCGGTCTTGGACTAACCGTTTTTTCAGCAATCGCCGCATAGCGATTCGCAACAAACCATCTGGGATCCAGCCCTTTTCCGCAGCATCAATTAATTTACTCACTATCAAGCAGCTCGAAAGTGAAATCGGGCAGGTGAAACTGCATCTGCACACAGCCTATCGCTCGTTGACGAAAACCTGCTTCGCAGTAGCAGAAGTAGTAACGCCACATGCGCAAAAAAGTATCCGACATACCTAGGGCTGTAATAGGTTCTACATTACGTTCGAACATGGCCCGCCACCCCGCCATCGTCAAAGCATAGTGCGGGGTGATGTCCTCTAAGGCATAGACCCTAAGCCCAGGCCCGGCTCCTGCACTGACCCTTGTTAACTCCGCTACACTCGCAAGGGCGCCACCAGGAAAGATGTAACGCTGAATAAAATCAACTGATCGCTTTGCCGCCTCGAATCGCTGCTCTGCGATGGTAATTGCCTGCAGTAACATCTCACCGCCCGGCTTAAGTAAGCGGGCGCAGACCTCAAAGAATTGGGGGAGATACGAGAGCCCTACCGCTTCGATCATTTCGATGGATACCAATTTATCGAAGCGCCCTTCAAGGCGTCTGTAGTCTTGCTTCAATATGGTCACTCGGTCCTGGAGACCAAGGGCCTCAACCCTTTCCTGAGTTCGTTCAAACTGCGCCTCTGATATCGTTGTGGTGGTAACTTTGCAGCCATACTTGTGGGCCGCATGACACGCAAATCCACCCCACCCGCTGCCAATCTCAATAACGTGATCGTCTTTAGATAGACGCAGTTTCTGACAAATCAAATCCAATTTTTTAACTGAGGCTTCCCGCATAGATGCCTCAGGATTTGAAAAGTAGCCGGAGGAATACATCATCGTCTCATCTAAAAATTTCTCGAAAAAGGCGTTTCCCAGATCGTAATGCTTTGCGATGTTACGCTTACTCTGGGCTTCGGTGTCGCGATTCATCCAATGCTGAAATTGCAACATCGGTTTTCGCAACCAAACCCACCTCGAGCCTAACGCCTCAAGCACTTGGCGATTACGAAGAAAAAGCTCCAATACCAGCAACAAGTCAGGGCTCTCCCAATCGCCATCCATATAAGCTTCTGCTGCACCAATTGCTCCGCCCAACGCAATCGCCCGATAAGTCGCCTCGGATCTTACATTGACGCGTGCAGTTTGTTCATTTTCGTCTTGCCCTACCTCTAGCAGCAAATGCTCATGTTCGTAGAACTGCAATCGGCCAACCTGAATCTGCGCCAAAGTCTTCAATACTTGTCGCCGCCAAAATCCTTGGGAAACTAATGAAGTGCGAAATATAGATTGGGTTTGTTGACTTTCGACTTTCATAGCGATGCCTTCGTGCTTTTCTGGGGATGAGAATAAAATGGCACGCGCCTCAACCATAACAACAACGCCTGCCAATATATCTTGCCAACGACTCGAGCTGCCATAAAGGGATAGCTGAGCGCAAACCGTCGAATGTTATCGGCTGTCATCGGCTCAGAGCATAGCTGCAATCCAGCACTAAAAACCACCGCCTCATCTTTCAGTGACTGTATCACCACTTTGCACTCCTGATCAGGCTGAGGTAGTTCAAAGTGATACACCATTTCCATCGGCATAAAAGGTGAAACATGAAACGCCTTGTCTGCTGCTAGCGGCGATTGACAATCTAGCACGTAAACATGACGTTCATTCCAAGGTGTATTGTGCACCTCCACGACAACAAACTGCAGATCATTTTCCTCGCTGCAATAAAACAAAGTGATGGGATTCATAACAATGCCGAACGAGCGCCAGTTTGCCAGGAGGCAAATTCGTCCCGCAAAGCGTTTGCCAGTCTGTTGAAAAATCAGCTCTATCACGGTGTCTCGCAACGGGCGTTCACTCGGCAGGTAATCTGAACGATAGAAACTAATGGCATTAAAAGCCCCCTCAGATATCAATTTAGAACGCTGACAGACCTCTGAGATCAATGCTAAATCGCAGTAGAACATCGCATGTTCAAAACCGAACCGATGTTCTATAGTCAGCTGACGACGATGCCATATTTGGCCTCTATAAATACCGTCTCGAATCACAAGCGATGCTCCAACGCTTCCACCACGCGAAGGCCGCTCAACACACCGTCCTCATGGAAGCCATATCGCCAATAGGCCCCGCAGTAATGGGTTCTATTGATACCCGATATCTCATGGTGACGGCCTTGAGCCTCGACCATGCCCACATCAAAGATCGGGTGCTGATAAACCAGCCGCTTGATAATCCTATTCTCAGCAATATCACCCAAATCATTTAGGGTCACGAGTACGGGTAGCTTTGATGCAAAGCCTTGCAAACGATTCATATAGTAGGTCAGCGCAGTCTTGCTGCCTCCTGCCAGTCCATGATAATTCCAGCTAGCCCACGCTGCTAAATGTCGCGGCATCACTTGGACATCCTGATGCAGCGTCACAGTGTTTTCACAAAACCGCATTGCACCGAGTACTGATTTTTCTTCTGGGGACGGATCTTTGAGCATCGCCAACGCCTCGGGGCTATGACAAGCAATAATCACCTCATCAAAATTTTCTGTTTGCCCGGCGGCAGTCACTTCCACGCGATCTGGCATGCGACTGACAGCTGTAACCTCAGCGTTTAGCCGAACCGTCTGTAATTGGCGTTCGAGCAACTGTACATAGCGGTTGGACCCTCCTTTGATCACATACCATTGAGGTCTATCTTTTAAATCCAAAAGACCATGGTGATGAAAAAATTGGGCCAGCATCCCGATTGGAAAGGAGCGAATCTGCGCATCACCCGTAGACCAAATTGCGGCGGCCATGGGTATTAAGTAATCTTCAATAAAGCCCACACCAAAACCACAGCGCGCGACAAAATCACCAAGGGATTCCTGGCTTGACGACTCTATGGATTTTGCCAATCGATTAAACCGCACAATATCAAAAAGCATTCGCCAGAACTTTGGTCTCAAGACATTGCGTTTTTGCGCAAACAGCGTTCGCAAATTATGTCCGTTGTATTCGAACCCTGGCCGCTTCAGGCTGAAGCTCATCTCTGTAGGTTGGCCTTCACAACCGAGTGACGCTAATAAGGCTTCAAAATTTGGATAAGTGCGATCGTTGTAAACGATAAATCCCGTATCGACCGCCACTATTTTATTGTCTACGAAAATCTCATGGGTTTGGGTGTGGCCGCCCAGATAATCATTGGCTTCGAATACAGTGACCTGACACCGATTTCTTAGGTAATAAGCCGCCGTAAGTCCGGCGATGCCTCCTCCTATCACTGCTACTAGCTTCATGCCTCAAACAACCTATCAATCCAGCATCATTGGTTTAGTCGCCCCGCTCACTTACCCGCCCCTCCTCAGCCTAGAGGGACAATGAACAAACCGCAATCTAGAATCTGAAAAACTCTAACCTCAAAAACGGCCAATATCAGTCGCCTTGACCGCAACAGGCTGATCTCTATACTGCGCCTATAGATTATCTGAGCCCAACGCAATTAGCCGAGGTCACCCAACGTCGGGACAGCGAAGCTTGGTGGATTGTGTTTAGCGATTGGGCGCTGATTGCCTTTTCCCTCGGGCTGAGTATAAGAAGCATAAACCGCCTATTCTGAAGATGCCAGCTGATCCTGCATAGTCAAAAACTAATCAGATGTTTTCGTCGAGCAGCGACATCTTGTACTCTAACCTTTTCGCTAGAATCGCCATACGCCGTCAAGTAGTCCTCAACTAACGATAGCCACATACGTTCGCTTACCTTCCCATAATCCCCCCTATCAATAGAAGCTTCAGTTTCTCTAGCCCATCGATCGGCATCACGCCTGAGTTGGAAAACTCTACTGATCTGCTGAAATTTGCCATAGGGATCAGTCTTGCGAATTTTTACTTGATAACCTCTGCCACGTTTTGTGATCGTTGCCATGCCGTCCTCCGATGATAAAAGGCACCAATCTATCATTGATGTCCCAAAATCGTCTCAAGATGAACCAATGTTAATCGATACTATCGCTAGAGATATAGAAAAAATTGGAGGCTCGGG
>DOVB01000132.1 GCA_003520285.1 Halieaceae bacterium | reverse complement strand
GAGGGTAAAGGCTGCGCAACTATGAACCAGACCGGCCTTGCTCAGAAATTTGGTGCCGTGGTAAGCCATGTGCGGGTAAGCGCCCGCCAGGATGATATCAAGGCGGTACGCATACCGGCCGGTGAAGCCGATCTGCTGCTGGGCTGCGATTTAGTGGTGACTTGTACTTACGAGGCGCTAGGCAAGGCTGCCCATGGACGTACACATGCCGTCATCAATGAGACGGAAGTAGCAACCTCCGCGTTCATTCTTGATCCCGATGCCCGCTTTCCCGGAGAGGCGATGAAAAGCAAGGTGGTCGCCGAGGTGGGTAAGGCAGCTACATATTTCATCGATTCCACACGTATTGCGACCGAGTTGCTGGGCGATTCTCTTGCCACCAATTTATTTTTGCTGGGCTACGCGTGGCAACAGGGTCTGGTTCCCGTATCTGCAGCGGCACTGGAACAAGCCATTGAGCTAAACGCGATTGCAATAGAGTTTAACAAGCAGGCTTTTTTATGGGGTCGGCGCTGTGCCGATCAGCCGGCGCGCGTGCTAAAAATCGCAGAGGACCTCACACCGAGCCCGTCCGCACCCCTGCAAACACTGGATGAGATTGTCGCCGATCGGTCAGCGCGCTTGACAGATTACCAGGATGACGCGCTTGCCGAGCGGTACCGAGAGCGAGTGGCTCAGGTGCGTGCTGCTGATCTACGCGCTGATGACCCT
Source organism: Halieaceae bacterium (assembly GCA_003520285.1). Classification (GTDB taxonomy): domain Bacteria; phylum Pseudomonadota; class Gammaproteobacteria; order Pseudomonadales; family Halieaceae; genus Aequoribacter. The sequence goes on along the minus strand of DOVB01000132.1, from coordinate 3,211 downwards.
GGCTCGGTAACAATAGCTGTGGCTCGTAACCTCTACAAGCTCATGGCCTACAAGGATGAGTATGAGGTGGCTCGTTTATATACCGATGGTGAGTTTCTGCGGAAGGTGGCACGACAGTTTGAGGGTGATTATCAATTGCACTTTAACATGGCGCCGCCCCTGTTCAGCAAACGTGACCCGAACACAGGTCACTTGCTGAAAAGGGAGTTTGGTCCCTGGATGATGCGGGTTTTTGAGGCCTTGGCTAGGCTGCGGGTTTTGCGTGGCACTATGCTAGATCCGTTTGGATATACCGCCGAGCGCAAGCGTGAGCGTGCGGATATTGATGACTACCTAGCCATACTTGAACGCTTGCCCGGGGCACTCGAGGCTGACTACGATACTGCGGTGGCGTTGGTGAGCTTGCCAGAGAAACTGCGTGGCTTTGGTTACGTGAAAGATCGAAATCGGGCGGCTTTGGCCAAGCAGCGTGAGCTTTTGTTGCTGACACTTCAACGAGCCGGACCAATCGGTAAGGATCGCGACGACCACCTGAAGGGGTAGCCAAACCATTAGAGGGTAACAAAATGAGAGTTTTTAGCCTCTTACAAGACTCTGCACAGCAATGATTAGGAGTCAGAGAGTAAGTTAAAAGAGAACTGGCGTCGAGCCACTGTTCTTGTTCCCTGTCGTATCCAGCGATTCGTGCCCCCATACAAAAACCTGTAATCGACTCATTATTTGCAGGTAATCACCGCAATCGTGTTGCTGAGTCTGAGTAAGCTTCTAGTAAAGTTGCTGCGACGACACTGTTGGATGTTACTGAGGTTCCATGATTCAAGTCAGGTAATTTTTGCGAGAGAAAAAGGGGGCAATTGCCCCCTTGTCATTATGGTTGCCGGTGTGGCTTAAACCGCTTAGAACGCTAGTTTGATGCGTCCATACAAGATCTGACCGCGTGGATCATGATGCTTGGGGTCAAAGCTGAAGTTGGCCGCATCATATACTGCTGGCGCATCTTCATCGGTTAAGTTCTTCGCACCAAGTGTCAGCACAGCATCGGTTCCAGAGAAGCTGAATGAGTAGGCGTACTGCAGATCCAGCGTCAGCCATGAATCAATGCTGCTCGTGTAACCATTGGCTGCAGCATCAGGTGCAATCGGCCGGGTGGCCTCATAGCCTGAGGTATAGAACGCCATCAGAGCCAGTTTGTGGCTATCTCGAGTCCAGTCTAACGACGCATTCGCTTTGGTCTCTGGCATGGAGCGCGCGAAGTTATCGTAGTTGAAGTAGCCAACGACATCTTGCGTGCCAGTATTACCAGTACACCCTTTGGCATTGGCGCCAGCACAAGGGATCTCGTAGCTCAAGAAACGAGTCGCCGACAGTCTTACACCTATTTCACCGATATCAGAGAAAATAGACCCGTCAGCAGCAACGTCAATGCCGTCAGTATTAACTTCTTGGGCGTTCAAATACTCCGTGTTAACACCGTTAAGTGCACCTGAGGGTCCTCGCAGAACAAAATCACCCGTTGGGTCGGCGTTGAGTTTACCTTGCGCATTCTCGACGGTAATCACATCTTCGTAATCATAGGCACTGTTGTACCAGGGCGCGGTCGAGTCTATAAAAGGGTGATTATGGTGTAAACAAAAATCGGATATAGCAAAAGGGAATAGTTAATAATCACCTTTCAAGCGAGCGCTGAGTTGCAGGATGATCAGTGCAAGCACAGTGACAAACATCATTCCTATGAGCATCGGCCAAGCGCTATCGGTTAAATAATGCCCGACAGCTGCGCTCACGAAAGCGGCACAGCTCATTTGAATGAACCCGAATAACGAGGATCCGGTGCCCGCTATGTGCCCAAAGGGCCTTAGCGCGAGCGCCATGGCATGTGGTTGCACCATTCCAAGGCTCATCGAGTAAAACATGGTTGGCGCGACCAATGCTGCGGGTGTGTTGGGTGCAGACCAATAGCCTGCCGCCATAGCCGTCGTCGCAAGAACAGAGAGTAGCGATCCCCCCAGCATAATTTTTCCCGACGGCAAACGGTAACTCAGCCGGGCTGACAGCGCGCTGCCTACAATATAACCCGCCACGGTCGCGACGAATACGAAAGCCAAGTGTTGGGGCGCCAGCCCCATTAGGGTAATGAATACGAAGGGTGCCGAGGGCAAAAAGATCATGAGTGCGGAGTAGTTTAAAGACGCCCCAGCCGCAACTTGTAAAAAGCTCGGATGCCGAATTAATTCAAGATAGTTTGCAATGATAGGCCGCAGAGCAAACCTCTGTTTTACCGGCACAGTCTCTTTGAGCAGCCAGACAATGAGTAGGCTATTGATCGCACCATAAACAGCCAGACAATAAAAAATAAACGGCCATTCCCAAACGAGCAAGACAAAGCCACCCGCCAGCGGGGCGATCGCAGGCGCTACCGCCATCAGCATTGCCACGATTGAGATTGCTCTTGCGGCTCCAACTGGGCCATAGACATCTCTGGCGATTGTTCTGGCCAGTGTTGGCCCGACGCAGCCACCAACGCCTTGAAGTACCCGGAATGCTATGAGTGTTTCAATATCGGTCGCTAGCGCACAGCCGATCGATGCGACAACGTATAAACCGAAGCCACTGATCAAAAGTGTTTTTCTGCCGAAGCTGTCGGCAAGCGGACCGCAGAGCAAATGGAACAGAGCGTAACCGATTAAATAGCCGCTCAGGCTCAGGTGCATTTGGGCAATTGAGGCATCTAAGCTTTCTGCCATTGCGGTAATCGCGGGCAGATACATATCAACGCTCAATGGAGCCACTGCTGCCGATCCCGCTAGTAAGGGCAAAAACCAGCGGGGTTGAGTTGACTGCGGTGAAGAAGAGCTTGGGTTCATCTGGCGCTGACTATACCACGGCATGCCCCTTAATTTAGCTTAAATTATCCAGTGGGAGCTCGGTGCGCTGGATGACTTCTCGCAGCTGAAAGCTAGAGTGAACGCCGGCTACACCGGGGATTCGGGTCAGTCGTCCGAGCAAGAATTGTTCATAGAATTGCATATCTGGCACCACCGCTTTGATCAGGTAGTCGGCGCTCTGCCCTGTTACTACGCTGCACTCGACGACTTCTGGGTAGTCTCGAATATGCGATTCGAACTGTTCAAATCGCTCAGGCGTGTGTCGATCCATAGTAATTCCAATATAAGCGGTTAATTTCAGCCCCAGTTTATCTTTGTCGAGCAGC
>DOVB01000263.1 GCA_003520285.1 Halieaceae bacterium | reverse complement strand
CCGTGATACATGCCGGGCATCTCAGCCGTCTCGCCGCCAACCAGTGCGCAACCTGCTTGAATACAACCTTGACCGATACCCTCGACTACCTGAGCTGCGACCTCTACGTCGAGCGCACCGCTGGCGTAGTAATCCAAAAAGAAGAGTGGCTCGGCACCAGTAACAATGAGGTCGTTCACACACATTGCGACCAGATCAATGCCGATCGTATCGTGTCGATTCAGCTGCATGGCCAGCTTGAGTTTGGTGCCGACGCCATCAGTGCCGCTGACCAACACAGGCTCTTTGTAGCCTGCTGGAATAGAGCACAGCGCTCCAAAGCCACCAAGGCCGCTCAACACCTCGGGTCGACTGGTTTTGACAGCCACTTCTTTGATACGGTGTACCAGAGCGTCGCCGGCGTCGATGTCAACGCCAGCGTCTTTGTAAGTGAGTCCTTTCGAGTCAGTCATAGTGGTTGTGTAGGCCTAAAATTAAAAAGCGCATTCTACGTGCTTTTGCTGGGAAATGCATGGTTGCTCTCGCCGATTCGTTACACTTCAATGGGACCTTGGTACACTAGACTCTTTTGGGTGGGTTAGCGGTTTGCGAACACTTCTTGTTGTGATTGGCATGTGCTGTTGTTTGTCGGCTGAGCTGAATACTGCCCAAGCTCAAGGTATTTATGCGGAGCAGGCATTCACGCAAGATCAGTCTGAAGCTGAGCTCGCAAAAGGTGCCAAACAGGCACTAACAGCGCTGTTGCAGCGACTGACGCTCGAGACTCAGCTATCTGCGTTTGAATCGATCATTGCGCAAAGCGATAGTTTGGTGAAGCGCGCTATCTTTCAAGACAGTGATGACCTGCCTTCCCAAGGATTGCGCAGTGTATTGTATGAATTTGATGCTCAAGCACTCACGCGAGCGGTGTTTGAGGCCGGTCTCGGGGTGGTGTCCGAGGATAGGCCGACGCCCGTTCTGTGGTGGGCAGTGCTTGATGATCAGCTAGCCCCTCGGTTCATTGATCATCAAGCAGATCAGTTGATACTGAATGCACTCGCCGAGTCGCTTGCGCGTTATGATTTAACGATGACGACGCCGCTCTTCGATCTTGAGGATCGACGTCAGTTAACACCCGATGCTGTGTGGCGCTCGCAGACGACCCCTATTGTAAGAGCCGCAAATCGATATGGGTCTGCCCCGCAGTACGTGATTCAGTGGGCAGGGTTGAGCAACGGCCAGGTGATCGTAACGATGTCGCAGATTACGTCAAAAGACCTTTTGATCTCGTTTGAACGCACTTTCTCTTCGGCCACGGCGGCGCTGCAGGCGATCGCAGCTCAGATTGCGACAGATCTCAGAGATCAGCTCGCCGTGACTTCTGATACGACCTCTTTGCCTCTCATTATTTTTGAGGACTTGAGAGGCTTCGATGAGTACAGGATGATCACTCGTGCTTTAGAGGGTAGTGTGTTCGTCACTTCTATGCGGGTTTATAAATTGATAGGACGCGAGCTGGCGCTGAAAGTTGAGTCGCCTGTGTCACGGGAACAGCTGGAGTCTGTTCTGCTTGAGTTGCTGCCGCTTGAGTTGGTCTCTTCAGACGCTGATGAGCTGCGCTTTGAGATCAGTCGATGACGCCTTCGTTCGAGCAGCTTACACTCAAAATTGGGCTTCCTGATCACTGCCGGCTGAACAATTTTATGTTCTTTGATCATCACGGGGTGCTCCGCAATGAGTTACTGGGTACTGATTCACTCTGGTTACACGGGACTCATGCGGTTGGTAAAACGCACTTGCTGAGTGCCGTGGCGGCAGAGAGCTCGGGCGATGCGCTTTATTTGCCCGCACAGGAGATGCTTCGGCAGGCCACCCCAGAAATGCTCAATGACTTAGATACGGTTTCCTGTTTGTTGTTTGATGATATTGACCAGCTGGCCGCCGATCCTCACTGGGCCGAAGCCTTATTCCATTTGTATAACAAGCATCAAGGCCAAGGCGGACGTTGGGTCTGCTCGAGTCGCACTGCGCCGAGGTATGTTGATACACCACTCAGAGACCTTAAGTCTCGATTCATGATTCACACGGTGTATGAATTGCCTGCCTATTCAGATGATCAGCGAGCTCACATATTGAGACAGCGAGCGAGTGGCCGAGGTTTGCGCTTCGGTGACGATTTGATCGATTATTTTGGTGCACATTTACCGCGAGATCTTGTGTTATGGATGCAGTTACTTGAGCTTCTCGATCGAGCTAGCTTGAGAACACAGCGGAAAATTACGCTGCCCCTATTGAAGTCAGTGTTAGCTGATAATCCGGAGCTCAGTCGACAGGGTTCGCTGTGTTAATCTTGCTTGCGGTAATTTCTTGGCCCAAAGGAATTGCGAGTTCCAGCGGCGCGAGGTGTAGGTATCGTCTGAGGTAGGCGACTAACAGGTACAGGGGCACTGTATCGAGCAAGGCAATTAAGGCTTTAAATCCATAGTTGCTCAGAATAAGGACGAACATGGCTTGTATGGTGATCTCGTCACGCAAGAACGCAGCGCCAAAGGTCACCGTGACCACCATCGTGGCATCCACCCATTGACTCACGAGGGTGCTGAAGTTGTTCCGAATCCACAAATGTTTGCCTCGCGTCACTTTCTTCCAAAAATGGAACAATTGAACGTCGCAGTATTGCGCCGCAATGTAAGCAAGCATTGATGCAAATACGGCACCGGAAGTCGTGGCGTAAATCAGACTGTACAGCTCGACCGAACCCACCACCGTAGTGCCATTGGGGAGTGCAACAGCTTCGGCGAGTTGCAATACTTGCCAAGGAGGCATCATATCCGGTGATACAGCTGGCACACTTTGCCCGACCGTAAGAACGAGCAGTATGAGGATGTTGATACCGAGCCCGACTGTGACTAAAAAATTGGCGCGCGCACGTCCGTAGAGCTCGCAGATCAGATCCGTGCACAAAAATGTGAGAGGGTAGGGTAGTACACCGACAGCAAGCGCCAAAGGACCTAGCTGTACGAAGCGAGTAATGCCGATGACATTCAAAAGGGTCATGGCTGATAAAAAGACCCCCGCGAGAACCAGGAATACTCGCTCTCTGCGCTCCATCAAAACAGCGATTGAGATCGACTCATTCACGCTGCTAGTGCTCGATTTGACCTAGGTTTAAGTGCATCACGGTACCATTCACCGCTGGGTTTTCGCTGGCAAAAACTAGGGCGCTGGCAATTTCCTGAGGTTGTACGAGGCGGTTAAAGCTATTCATCGCACCGATACTCTGCAGGATTGTTTCGTCGCCGCCAAGGTGAGTCCGTAACATCTCGGTGTCAGTAAAACCCGGGCAGAGCATCGCCGTGTGAATCCCGCGTCCGGTGAGGTCTTGGCAAGTGGCTCGCATCATACCCAGTTGCGCGTGTTTGGTAAGAACATAGCTGAAAGAGTTGGCGACAGCTTTCTCGGACAGAGTAGAACCGACGTATAAAATGCTTGAGCCGGGGGTCATAAGAGGTATTAGGCCACGATTTAGGTGATTGATTCCGACAATGTTGGTTTCTAAGACATCGCGCAGAGCCTCGTCGGAGCATTGATCC
>DOVB01000067.1 GCA_003520285.1 Halieaceae bacterium | reverse complement strand
GGCGCGCTCATATACACGGCCGCCTCCCATTGCTTCGAGAACCGCAGACGGACATCACCGGCACTACTTTCCTCGAAACCCGCATGAATATAATCCATCAGTGCCGAATCACTCAGCCCAGCAAAGGCACGAGCGCGCCGATGAAACACAAAAGCCTCGTCGTGGCTTGAAAACGAGTCGGGGCGGCGCAGCGCTTTCGCTACCATCGGCATTTTTAGCTTGCTCCGCCGCGGCAACAAGGCCGTGGCAAATGCTAAGCGAGGGGGTAGAAAGATAGGGTCCAGTAAAATCAGACCCTTACAACCTGTAAGTCGAGGAGAGCAAGCCAGCATGGATACCGTAGCGCCGAGGCTATGTCCCATTAACCAAAAGCCGGCTTGTTGGTCTTGCAAGTGAAGCCGATAGTCATCAGCGAAGTGGCGCCAACGCAAATTTGCACGGGGTGGAGACGGAAGCCTGAGCGGCGTATGCTCGTAAGCAGAGACCTCGCAATGCTCACCAAGGGCTTGAAGCAGAGACCGGTAGCTGCCTGGTGGGTAGCCATTGGCGTGCGCAAACACAATTCGTTCGCCACTGTGTCCCGCAAAGTGAGAAATCGCCACACCAACTCCTTAACAAAGGGATTAGTATGGCGGATCTCTATAGCACGCGCCAGTTCCGAACAGTTACAACTTCTCGAACGCTTGATTCAGCTTAAACCGGCGCGAGGTCACGTATCGCTCGACCTGAGCGACCCTCACAGACGCTTTGCTCAAACGCGTATCGACTTCGCGAAGCTGTTCTTTGGCTGGCTTGCGGTAGCGAAATGCACTGTCTCTCGCTGTGTTTGGCGCTTCTCTCGATCGCTTTGGCTTCGCGCTCGAGCTCTGCCAATCACTCTCGCTAGAGGGCTTGGTCGCTTGATCATGCTCTGGCGCCAAAAGAACCCAGCCAGCGACGTAGGCCCAAAAAGCCAACATACCGGTGAACAGAAAAGCGGCAACAAAAGCAATTCGGACAACCCAGTGTTCAAGCCCCCAACTATCTGCCAAACCAGCCGCAACACCACCGATCTTGCCGGCTCGAGTGTTGCGAAACCAACCCATACCCCAGCCATTTAATCGATTCTGCTTTAATGCGCGCAGCTCTCTGCGCCACTCAAACGTGTCGTGATCGTACTGAGACATTACTGACCTCCTGACTTATCGTCTGACCAATGGGGATGGGTTTGATCTAACAGCGACTCGAGTGTTTCAATGCGTTGCAATAGCGTCTCGCTCTGCGCCAATAGCTGATCAAGCTGCTCTCGGTCTATCTCACTCAACCCCTGTGCTGCTTTGTTTCTCGAACGATAGTGCATCGTGATCCATATCGGCGCCACAATGATCATAAATAAGATCATAGGGACAGTCATAAACCCGAATAACTCAACAAAAAATTCCAATGGAACGCCCTCTTAGTCCGCTATTTTTTCGTGGGCTTTGCCGTTTTTGGCGCAGCCTTTTGCTGTTCAGTGGCTACCTTTCCGACTGATGCCTTGAGCGCTTCAAGTTCTGAAGTCAGCGCTTCATCCGCTGCCAGCGCTTCGATCTCAGAGGCTAAATCAGGCACATTCGCGCCCAGATCAAGTGAATCCAGCTCGCCTTCTAAACGATCCATCTTACGCTCGAAGTGTTCGAATCGGCTAAATGCTGAATCAAGTGCCTCACGTTGTATCTGACGCTTCACTCGGATTCTAGACTCCACCGTTCGCTCGCGCATGACAATCGTCTGTTGTCTTGCCTTAGCCTCGCTTAGCTTCGCCTGCAACTGTGCAATCTCGTCCTGAAGGTGATCGATATGCTCATCTGTCGCCTTGAGCTCGCCCTCTAGCGCATCCAAATCTGCCTGGATCAGTTGCTTCTCTTGTAGGGCCGCTCGAGCGAGGTCCTCACGATCTTTACTTAGCGCTAATCTAGCATTCCCTTCCCAATGCTGCACCTGGCCTTCCAAACCTTCTATTGAACGGGTGATTTCTCGCCGCTCCGCCAGAATCTTAGCCGAACTGGATCGCACTTCTATTAACGTGTCCTCCATCTCTTGGATAATCAGTCTTACCATCTTCTCTGGATCTTCTGCTTTATCCAGCATTGAATTGATGTTGGCATTCACGATATCAGACAACCTTGAAAAAATTCCCATAACATTCACCTCTCATTTTAACGATAATCAAACTGTGACTTTTTTAACTGATGCACTGGTGTGAGCCAAGCGAGCGCATAACACGTGGCATGCGGACGAGCCTCAGCGTTCGTGTGACTCCCCACCTGCAGACTGGCCGTGAACAACACGCCTCCGACCAAGGCTACCCATAAGGTCAAACGTATCGTGTTCACTTGGCGATAGATCATAAGCCTTCCCAGCCGCTTTATTCCTGACAACACCTTTGCAGAGAGCGTGCCAAGATAAAAATACGTTTATAAATCAATGGACTAATCGAAAAGACCTAGATCAGCGAAAGGCTATTTAGCGGTTATCGCTATTTATTAGAGCGATTTTGCTTTAATCTTAGCGATATGCGCGAAACAACTCTCATTGGCAGTTCTAATGCAATGGCTCATTTACTTGAGCGGGTCAGACTGTGCTCGAGTATCCGCAGACCCATTATTGTTGCGGGTGAGCGAGGTAGCGGAAAAGAGCTCATAGCCGAGCGACTCCATTATCTCTCACCGCGGTGGGACAAGCCTTATATCACGCTAAACTGCGCAACGCTGGCTGAGAACCTGCTGGAAGCAGAGCTTTTTGGCTATGAGAGAGGCGCCTTTACTGGCGCGACACAGCGCACGCTGGGACGCTTCGAGCGAGCGCACGAAGGTAGTTTGTTCCTCGATGAAATTGCAACCATGTCGCCACGTGTTCAGGAAAAATGCCTGCGAGTTCTAGAGTACGGCCAGCTCGAGCGCCTTGGCGGCGCTACCCCAATAGAAGTCGATGTGCGAATTATTGCGGCGACTAATGAATCACTGCCCGAGTTGGTAGCAGACGGGCGCTTCCGAGCTGACCTGCTAGACCGACTGAGCTTTGATGTGCTGGCGGTACCACCGCTACGTCAGCGGGGCAATGACATACTAGAGCTGGCGAACCATTTTGCACTGGCCATGTGCCGAGAACTCAACCGAGACTGGTTCCCCGGATTCAGTGCTCGAGCAGAGCAGATTCTGCTCGAGTATTCGTGGCCGGGCAATGTACGTGAACTCAAGAACGCAGTGGAACGGTCGCTCGCGCGGAGTGAGGTCGATGAACAGATCGATCAGATCATTCTAAACCCTTTCACTACTCGACCCGCTGAGAACTCAACTGAGGTATCGAGTGCCCCACCCGCGATTCGGTACCCTCAGAGCCTTACGCGTCTCTCGCAGGCGTATGAGCGGACCTTGCTGGAGCAAGCCCTGCAATACCACCGATACCGACTCAATCAGACCGCCGAGGCGCTCGAGCTCTCGTATCACCAGTTGCGCCGACTGATCACCAAACACAACCTAAAACAGGATCAGTAATGTCGCTCCTGATGCGCTGGACACATGGGGAAATCATCTTCTGGTCGAGTCATACCCCAGTTATTGGCATCCCACAAGACATTACCTCCCTCGCGCTCAAACCACAGTAAACCTCGACTTTGGGCCACTGGCGCAACGGCATTCATCGTGGCGCTGTCGTAGAGCACACCATCGATACTCACCTGCTCAACACTATCGGTATGCTGAATATCTGCCAACGGATTCTTACCCAGCACCGCAAAATCAGCCAGCTTACCGGCCTCCAGAGAGCCCACCTGATCGTGAATATTAAGATAACGCGCTCCATCGATGGTCGCTGCCTGCAAAACCTGTTCGGGCGACATGCCGCCCAGAGCCAACGACCACATCTCCCAGTGATAGCCAAGTCCTTGCAACTGGCCATGGGCACCGACCGTGACCAGAACACCCCGCTCCTGTAAATCCTTAGCGCTCGCCGCTACCGTTTTGAAGAAGAAATCATCGTCGGCCGCTTTCTCTACCCGGCGAGACCGCGCCGTGAGTTCCGCCAAGGGCGTGTACTTACCCAACAACTCGTGATTCCAAACATCACTCGATTGATACCAGTAGAACTCGCTATTAAGACCTGCGTAGTTCACCACTAAGGTTGGCGTGTAGCCAACCTCGGGGGCTGCTGCCCAGAGCGACAACACGTCTTCGTAGAGGGGCGCGATGGGCAGATTGTGCTCCAAACCTGCGGCACCATCGATTAAGTGTGTCAACTGATTATAAAAAGTGGCGCCACCTTCGGGATAAACCGACATCCCCAGCTCTGCCGCTGCCTGCATCACATATTGGCGTTGATCACGACGCGGCTGGTTGTAACTCTTCACTGAAAATGCGCCCTGTTCCTGCAATCTTGACAGATGCAAACGCGCGTCTTCTAGGGATTGAATATCGACAAAGGAATTCGATTTGGCACCATACAGAACTGCGCCAGTCGACAAAATACGAGGTCCGACCAGTCGTCCAGTGCGTTGAAGTTCTGACAGCGAGAATACTGTTTCGGTATTGCTGGAAGGATCGTGTGTCGTAGTCACACCAAATGCCAAGTTCGCGAGATAACTCGCATTGGTTTGCGGTAAGGGTGAACTGTAAAAATGGCCACTGTGATGAGCGTGGGTATCAATAAAACCGGGAACGATCGTTTTATCGGTGAGATCAAAGCGACGTGCATTGGCCGGTATAACCACGGTCTCTGTTGGACCCACTGCTAAAATCTTATTGTCCTGTACCAACAGTGTACCGCGCTCAATCGGGGTCCCCGCCATAGTGATGATCCGGGCATTCTCGTACGCCAGTAGACCCGCACCGTAATCACGTTCCTCGGTTAACGAAATCGGCAGTGAAACCGCCTCTGGATCATTTCCCTCAAGCGCAAGGCTGAAATATTGGGAACCCAGACCCCAGTGCAACCCAACATCAGACCAATGTAAGTAACGCCCAGCGTGATCACTCACCTGTGTCGCTGGCAGCGCGGTATCACCATGACTCAGTGGCTGTGTCTTCGCTGATGTCACCATCGGGCTGAGGTACACTTTAAAGTCCTCGCGGTAAGCGATACGGTGTCCATTGGGTTCTATGGCCCATTCACTTACCCGACCAAGCTGATAGTGATCTCTCTGCTCTTCTCCGGAGCGACCAACACTCGCCAGAACGCGCTTGTCACCACCACCATATTCGTAGGCTATGCGAGAATCTGACTCGATAAATTGCGGGGCTCTCGCTTCCCTAACAATTCGACGTGCGCTGCCCTCTGACTCGGAATACAAGTACAAACCGGGTTCTAACCCGTGGTGATATCCCCGAAACCCATTTCCTGAGAGTTTTTCGTAGACGACATCACCGTTGTCGGATATGGCTGGATTCTGATAGTGACCGGGTTCTGAGGTAATCCTATCGATCTTCAAGCCAACACCCGAGCGCTTCCATCGGGCCCGCATAACGTGGCCGTATCCGGCATCACTCCATTGCACATAAGTCAACCAACGGCCATTCCTGCTAAAACTCGGAGAATACTCAAAGCCATCAAAATCGGTCAAACGTTGCGGCACGGGCTCATCTACCCGAGCGGTATACAACTGGCCCAAGGCATGAAACACGACGACTGAACCATCCGGCACAGTCGACCAGTCGCGCATCATTTTCACATCGATTTCGGAAGCACTCAGTTGTGGCTTCGCTTTCTGAGCTTTGGCTAGCTGCACATCAACTTCGGCCTGAAATGGGATCTCTGTGACCTCCCGAGTAGCCAAGTCAAGTCGATGAATACCGCCGCCTGCCCAAAAAAACAGAGCGTCACTGGTCGGCGTCCAAGCGAAGTTTGGATAGAGACCAAAAACTGCCCAGACTTCTTGTTGGTCATGATCGAGCTCCGA
>DOVB01000013.1 GCA_003520285.1 Halieaceae bacterium | reverse complement strand
GCACACACGCATCCCTATATATCAACCGGACTTGCTGACAATAAATTTGGGGTCAGCATGGAGCAGGCCTACCATGCCTATCAACTGGCCCACACCAGTCCCAACCTAGAGATCGTGGGCGTCGATTGCCATATCGGCTCGCAGTTGACTGAATTGGCGCCATTCCAAGATGCCCTTGAGCGCGTTTTGGCACTGGTCGACCGCCTTGCTGCCGACGGCATTCGCTTGCAACACGTCGATGCCGGTGGCGGCTTAGGGGTGCGTTACCAGAATGAACAAATCCCAGGAATCGAAGACTATGTGTCGGCCTTAAAAGCACCTCTCGCCCAGCGAGGACTGGCGCTATTCTTAGAGCCTGGCCGCTCCATAGTCGCGAATTCGGGTGTGTTATTGATGCAAGTAGATGCCTTAAAAGTCACCGAGACAAGGCACTTTGCTCTGGTAGATGCGGCCATGAACGACATGTTGCGTCCAGCCCTGTATCAAGCCTGGATGGACATTCAGCCGCTCACCCGGCACTCACATATCAGCAGTGCCTCTTGGGATATTGTTGGACCAGTCTGTGAAACAGGTGACTTTTTGGCCAAAGGACGCGAACTCTCGTTGCTTGATGGCGACTATTTGGCACTGATGGGCGCGGGTGCCTATGGCTTCACCATGGCTTCAAATTACAATAGTCGACCGCGTCCAGCAGAAATCCTAGTAGACCAAGCCGACTGCCATGTGGTCCGAGAACGCGAAACGATCGAGCAGCTGTATCAGCTCGAAAAGCTTCTGTAGGGGCTAACGATGAGCATTCGGTTTACCAAAATGCATGGTCTTGGCAACGACTTTATGGTGCTCGATGCGAGGCGTCAAAAAATTCATGTCACCGAGACGCTGATCAAGTGCTGGAGTGATCGCCACACCGGTATCGGATTTGACCAGCTGCTGATATTGGAGTCGTCCGATACGCTTGGAATCGACTTCCGTTACCGAATTTTCAACGCCGACGCGACTGAAGTTGAGCACTGTGGCAACGGTGCTCGATGCGTCGCCCTGTTTGCCCACCGACATAGTCATTCAACACAGCAGGAATTCCGGTGCAGCACCATGAAAGGTGAACTGACGCTCTCTGTGTTAGGCAACAACAGAGTGTCAGTTGCCATGGGTATCCCGAGCTTCGAGCCAGCCGCAATACCTTTGCTAGGATGTGAGCGCGCCGATTCGTATCACCTGACCTTAGAGGCAGCAGAGCGCCACGATTCGCACGATGTCATTGAAATAGGTGCGTTATCGATCGGAAACCCGCACGCTATTATGTGGGTCGAGAGCGCCGAACGTGCTCCGGTCGAGCTGGTTGGCCCCCGCGTAGAGGGACACCATCGTTTCCCCGCAAGGGTAAATGTTGGCTTCGCCGAGATTGTCAGCCGAGGTCAGCTGAACTTAAGAGTGTACGAGCGAGGAGTAGGAGAAACTCAAGCTTGCGGTACGGGCGCCTGTGCGGCGGCTGTTTATGGCATTCAAACAGGCAAACTCGATTCGCCGGTGACGGTGACGCTGCCGGGTGGCAAACTAGAAATTGAGTGGCGAGGTGAAGATCAGCAGGTCATAATGACGGGGCCAGCTTCTTTTGTTTACGATGCCGAACTTTTAGATAACGGACCCGAGTGTGACTGACGAAACCCAAAAAACGGATCAAATCGACGAAGCCCTTATCGAGGCTTACCTGCTTGAGCACCCAGATTTTTTTCAAGACAAGCTCGAGCTGCTCACTCAAATTACACTTCCGCACGGCGATCACGGTGCCATCTCATTGATAGAACGCCAGCAGTCGGCTCTTCGGGAACGCAATGTAGAGCTTCGGCACCAGCTTTCAGATTTAAAGCGAATTGCAGAGGCCAATGAGAAACGATTGACACTCACCACGACTCTCGTAGAAGGGTTGCTCAACTGTCACGGCCGCGCCCAGATTAAAACCTTACTCAATGAGCACCTGCTGCAAAGCGACACCAACGACTTTGTCGCGATTCACTGGTTCGATAATGACGCCGAGCAACAACAGGCACAGGATAAACTTGGCGCAATAGCGCGATCTCAGAAAGCCTTCTCTGGACCGCTTCGTGAAGTCGAAATGCAGTTTTTATTTGGATCTCGCGCACCTGCCGGTTCTGGCTGCGTGATTGCTTTCAATCATAGCGAAGCGACATCGCCCGGCTTGCTCGCGTTGGGAAGCAAAGACAGCAGCGCGTTCGATAGTCACACAGGAACAGTGTTCATCAGCCATATCGCGCGCGTCATTGGCGCGCTAACGAGTCACCTAGGAGCGCGCTAGGTGACCCTCAAGGCAGTCGCTCCGATCGATGCCGTCACCTCGTTTCTAGACTACGGTCGTGATATCAAACAACTGTCGCCGCTGACACTGAAACATTATCAGCGCGACTTAGATGCCCTGCTCGCCAGTTTCCCAACTGACCCAGCTCTCTGCCTTAGCGACATCAAAGAGCACCACATTCGAGCCTGGGCGAACAG
>DOVB01000265.1 GCA_003520285.1 Halieaceae bacterium | reverse complement strand
TATAAAGCCGTGCAGAGTCACACGCTGTACGCCACGGCAGTCCTGTGGAAACTGAGTCATCGCGCAGCGGCGAAATTATAGACGATGTTTAAGGGAAAAACACTAACCGGCTGATTCAAATCGCTTTTTAAAGGTGGGCCTACAAATCAACATTAAACACTAGATGTGGTAGTTATTGACCATCAGGAACACTAAATACGATAAATCTGCGCTCAAACAGGAGTCGCCCGCTTAATCTGTCGCAATCGTGTTAAGGATCATTCTTGCTCGGCGACCTCGGATCCATCAGCCGCACCGGCTCTGCCACCGTTTCGGTGCGCCTTGAAATTCCCCGACTCACTCGCGTTGGCACTTCTTTGACTTTAACCGGAGCAGTAGGGCGATCTTCGCTGAAATCACAAGCCACACATAAACGCTTATCGCTATCAAGATCGACCACAATGGTATCCATTGCGGCACATTTTGGGCACACAGCCCCAGCTATAAATCTGCGTCTTTGCATAGTATTCTCCAGTTTCAGTTATTGTAGCGTTGTTATCGCAAAGGTGTGAGTCATGAGTTCTGTCCGTCAGTTTAAACAGTGGTCACCAGTGATTGGGAATAGGGTGTTCATTGATGCGAGCGCAGTGGTATTGGGTAATGTGACACTCAGCGACGACGTCAGCGTGTGGCCCCAGGTGTCAATTAGAGGTGACATGCATTCCATCTCGATTGGAAGCAGAACCAGCGTTCAAGATAATAGTGTGCTTCACATCACCCATGCTGGCCCATTTAATGCGGATGGGTGGCCCTTAGTCATTGGATCGGACGTCACGATTGGCCACAGCGTAACCCTTCACGGTTGTCACATTGGCTCGAGAGTATTAATTGGGATGGGCGCAATCGTTATGGATGGGGCGATCGTTGGTGACGAGGTGGTTATCGCTGCGGGCGCACTCGTTACCCCTCGCAAAAAGTTAGAGAGCGGATTTTTGTATGCGGGATCTCCCGCGAAACAAATTCGCCCACTGTCCTCTAATGAACTTGAATTCTTTACCTACAGCGCCAACAACTATGTGCGCCTAAAAGACGAATACATCGATCACTATGGTTCTGGCCACGCCTAAGACAAGCCTTAAGCAGCAGCAATCGTTCCTCTCAAATGACTGATCACACTCGCCGTATCAGGCCGCTCGCGATGCCAAATATAAAAGGCCTCCGCTGCCTGCTCAACCAGCATCCCTAGGCCATCGGATACTGCCCATGCCGCATTCTGTGCTGCCCACCGCATGAAAATAGTGGGTTCGGCGCCATACACCATATCGTAACAGCAACACCGCTCGCTCAAAATTTCTCCCGAAAGCGTGGGCATTTCACCATGCAGACCTGCACTGGTCGCGTTAATAATCAAATCAAAGGGTGGCTCTTGGTCTAGCTGATCGAAGCCACCGCCGGTAATGACGCCTAAGTCCGCGAATTCCTCTGCCAATCTCTGCGCTTTTATAGCTGTTCGATTAGCGATCATCAGCGCAGCCGGAGATTCACGCAGCAGAGGCTCTAAAGCCCCACGAGCAGCCCCGCCAGCACCGAGAAGAAGCACTCGCCGCTCTCGAACTTGCCAGCCATGATTGGCCATCATATCTCGGATCAAACCAATACCATCGGTCGTATCACCGTAAATATCTGCGCCATCAGAAGCGAGGGTGTTGCAAGCTTTAGCACGCTCTGCTCTCGCACTCAAGCGAGTGGCCAAGGCGTAAGCCTGCTCTTTAAACGGGACTGTGATATTGAGCCCCGAGCCACCCGCGGCAAAGAAATCATGCGTGGCACGATCAAAGTCAGTGAGTTCGACTCGAATGGCCCGATACTGAATTGCCAGACCGATTTGCCGCGCAAATTCTGCGTGAATAAAGGGTGAGCGGCTGTGCTTAATGGGATTCCCAAATACCGCGAAAGTAGATCGCGTGCCGCTAGACCAACTTATTTCGCTCATGCGGATACCCAATCACGGGGCTTCAGATAATATGTCACTAGTTCGCTCTCAGGTGAACCTTTCGGCGGTTTGTAAGCATACTCCCAACGGACAAGGGGTGGAAGCGACATCAGGATCGATTCGGTGCGGCCGTTTGACTGCAATCCAAACAGGGTGCCCCGGTCATACACCAAATTAAACTCAACATAACGCCCCCTGCGGTAGAGCTGCCAATCTTTCTGTCGCTCATCGAATACTTGGTGTCTGCGTCGTTCCACTATGGGTCGGTATGCCGGCATGTAAGAGTCACCAACCGCCCGCATAAGGGCAAAACACCGATCAAAACCACCGCTGTTAAGATCATCGAAGAATAAACCGCCGACCCCTCTCGCCTCGTTCCGGTGCGGCAAATAAAAGTAGGCGTCACACCACTGTTTGTATTCTGAATACACTTCATCGCCAAACGGGGCACATGCCGCTTTTGCCGTTTCATGCCAATGCTTACAGTCCTCGTCAAAACCATAGTAAGGGGTCAAATCATAGCCCCCACCAAACCACCATATCGGGGCTTCACCCTCTTTTTCAGCAACGAAGAATCTGACATTCGCATGTGATGTTGGAACATATGGGTTATTCGGGTGAATCACCAAGGACACGCCCATCGCCTGAAAACTCCGACCCGCAAGCTCTGGTCGGTTGTGCGTAGCCGAGCCCGGCATCGAAGCACCCATGACATGCGAGAAATTAACACCGCCTTTCTCGATGAGCTCACCCCCCGCCAGAACGCGAGAGCGACCTCCGCCACCTTCCTGTCGGACCCAGCTGTCAGTGATAAACCGAGAGTGATCTAAATCTTCGAACTCCGCGCAAATCGCATCTTGAAGACCAAGTAAATATGTTTTAACCGCGTCTGTATCCAACTTTTCTCTCCTACACGCGCGCAATTTCGCCCGTTATGGCATTTCGTATCGCGCTCGGCTTACGCAAGCCCTGAACCTGTCCAGAGATGATCAGATCGACCTGATTGCCAAAATAACGGCGGACATCACGTGCCGTCATAGCAGGCGGTTGGCCCGCTGGATTAGCCGAGGTTGAGACCACAAAGCCACCCACAGCGCTCGCTAGTTGCTGCACTAGGGGGTAGGCACTTACCCGCAATGCAATACTATCAGAGGCACCAGTAACCCATTGTGGCCAGTGGTTGCGATGAGGCACCAGCCAAGTAACCGGCCCCGGCCAACTTGCCTCGACGGTCGCGCATTGCTCGTCAGTCAGGCCTCCCAAATGCTGACGAGCACACCCGATAGTAGCAACAGCGACAATCAGGCCTTTCTCCCAAGGGCGATCCTTCAGCGCTAAAAGTCTCTCAACCGCCTCGCGATTGAAAGGGTCACACCCTAAACCCCACACACCTTCTGTAGGGTACGCCATTAATCCGCCGCTATTAAACACATTGCGGGCGCGCACTAAATGATATCCGAAGCTCACCGTATTTATACCTCACCAACTCCGCAGTACCCTGGCTAACCTTAGCGCTTGCTCGACCCAATAGGCGCCACCTCAAATGCTCTTGTGGCTACGACGCCAGAGACCAACCCGTGCTCTTCAGCCGGTCATGCAAAAGGAGCACGATATTAGCAACGAACCCCCTGAAGGACAATTTAAACCCGACGGTACCCCTCGGCGGTACTGTCTACGTATCCCATCAACTCCAGTTC
>DOVB01000189.1 GCA_003520285.1 Halieaceae bacterium | reverse complement strand
TAGAGGGGATGAATACCTCTCCGTAACGCACGCGTTTAAGACGCGATACCGTTAAACCTTGCGACTCCCACAAACGCCGCACTTCGCGATTGCGCCCTTCCATCAGCACCACGTAAAACCAGTGATTGATACCATCCCCACCACCGTCTTGAATATCGGTAAATCGGGCGAATCCATCATCGAGCTCAACACCGGCGATGAGACGCTTGAGGGTTTCCGTATCCCACTCTCCCATCACTCGAACCAAATACTCGCGCTCTATGACCGCCGAGGGATGCATCAGGGCGTTCGCTAACTCGCCATCGGTAGTGAACAACAGGAGTCCCGAAGTGTTGTAGTCTAGACGTCCGATTGAAATCCAACGCCCTCCCTTCACTTTGGGTAAACGATCAAAGACCGTTCTGCGTCCTTCAGGATCTTTGCGGGTACACACTTCTGCGGTTGGTTTGTGATACAACAAGCAACGGACCGATTCGGCCGATGCGCGAGATAGGACTCGTCCATCGACCTCTATTTCTGATAGATCGGATACTCTGTCTCCGACAATCGCGGTGCGACCATCGAGCGTGACTCGACCCTCGTTGATCCACGCTTCCATCTCTCGGCGCGATCCAAGGCCTGCGCGAGCCAAAACTTTTTGTAGTTTCTCGTCTTTCGCCGGTGCATCCGGTGCACTGACATCGGTATCCGAGCGCTTCGGATTGCCAGACTTTTTCTTGGGCGGGGTTTTTTTAGTCATTCAACGTCTCGTCGATTGTATTTGCAGACAGCGACATATGGCGGGCTGCAGGGGGCGCCTATCCTACACGTCTTGTGTGCCTCGGTATAGCTCGCCGTCTTGCACCTCATTTTGTGCCTGATCGGCCACATCATGCCCGTCGGCGACCTCCGCATCAGAAGTGAGGTGATTGTCTTCGCTGATGTGCTCTTCCTCTGGCATGGCCTGACCGTTTGAGGCCTCATCACTCGAGAGTAACAAATCATCAAAACCAAGCTCTGAGGTCAAAGACTCAAAGTCCCTGACTTCAGCTAGGGGTGGCAACTGATCCAGGCTCTTTAAATTGAAATAGTCCAAAAATTGGCGAGTGGTAGCGTACATTGATGGCCGACCGGGAACATCGCGATGCCCAACAACTCGAATCCACTGTCTCTCGAGTAGCGTCTTTACGATATTACTACTCACAGCCACGCCCCGAATTTCCTCGATCTCGCCGCGAGTGATGGGCTGACGATAAG
This sequence comes from Halieaceae bacterium, assembly GCA_003520285.1. Lineage (GTDB taxonomy): Bacteria > Pseudomonadota > Gammaproteobacteria > Pseudomonadales > Halieaceae > Aequoribacter. Next base: position 3,920 of record DOVB01000189.1, on the reverse strand, counting down.
TAATCAAAGCTAAGGTCTCAAGCAGAGCCCGCGAGTAGCGTTGAGGGCGCTCTTCCGACAGACGAGCGATCCAGTCGCTCAACCGCTGTCTCACTTGAAAACGATACCCGCTCGCCACTTGCACCAATTCTAATCCAGTGTTCTCGTAACGCACTTTAAGCACTTGAATGGCATCGATAACTTGAGCTGCGTCAGGCCGCTCACTTTCTTCAAATACCTCTCTAAGCTGCGCCGCTGTCATTGGCTTACCCGCAACGAAAAGTGTCGCTTCAACGATATTCTCGAGGCTAATTTCGCTCATGATGTCCGTGCCTTTACATGAATAGGTCCAAAGGATTCCGTTTGCACAATCTCTATCAAAGACTCTTTAATGAGCTCCATAATTGCCAGAAAAGTCACCACCACGCCCATCCGCCCTTCCTGCACTGTAAACAGCGAAACGAAGGGCACGAATCGCTCACCCGACAGGCGCTCAAGCACCTGCGACATGCGCTCTCTGGTCGATAAGGCCTCGCGCTGGACATGATGACTCTCGAACATATTGGCACGCGATAAAACCGCCGCAAAGGCAATCAAGATCTCTTGCATCTCAACGTCCGGCTCAATTTTTTCGCGGGTAATAACTGGCGCGGCCGCCGAGACCAGAAAGATCTCTCGCTCTACTCTTGGGAGGTGATCGATCTGTTCGGCTGCCTGCTTAAAACGCTCATACTCCTGCAAGCGCCGAATCAGCTGCGCCCTTGGATCTTCCTCGTCGTCTTCATCGTGCACTTGGCGCGGCAATAACATTCTTGATTTGATCTCCGCCAGCATTGCTGCCATCAAGAGGTATTCCGCTGCGAGCTCGAACTGCATCGCGTCCATCAACTCAACATAGCGCATATATTGCTCGGTGAGATCCGAAACGTCGATGTCTAAAATATCAAGATTTTGGCGCCGAATGAGATAGAGCAGCAAATCGAGTGGGCCCTCGAACGCTTCAAGAATCACTTCTAAAGCCTGAGGTGGTATGTACAGATCTTTCGGCAGCTCAGTCAGCGCCTGCCCCATAACAATGGCAAACGGCATCTCGCCTTGCTGCGGGAGTTTACGGCTGAGCTTCGAGGTCGGTGTTGCCGGTATCATCGCATCAACGAGCGCTTTGGGATCACTCACAATTTATTTTTTCCCCTATCTGACGCCTGTGCAGTATAACCGACTAAAGACCAAACGGTGCAAGATCGCCTTTCCCCTGCCGCACCAAACTGGGTATTTCATCTGCTAAATCGATAACCGTTGTCATCTCGAGACCACAATATCCACCATCAATAATCAAGTCCACCTCATGTTCTAACAGCGCTCGAATCTCGTAGGGGTCGATGAGTGGATCGCTGTCGTTTGGCATGATCAAAGTAACACTCATCAAGGGCTCGTCAAGTTCATCGAGCAGGGCCCGAGCAATCGCATTTTCTGGGACTCGCAGACCGATGGTCTTACGTTTTTGCTGCAGTAATCGCCGCGGCACTTCAGCAGTTGCTCGCAAAATAAAGGTATACGGGCCGGGCGTTGTGGCCTTCAGCAGGCGGTAGTTGACGTTGTCGACTTTCGCAAAAGTGGCGATTTCTGAGAGATCGCGGCAGACCAAGGTGAAGTTATGCTTATCGTCGAGCTGGCGGATGCGGCGAATCTTATCGACAGCTCGCTTATCGCCAATATGACATCCGAGCGCATACGCAGAATCAGTCGGGTAAACTACGACACCCCCTGATCGAATAATATCGACCGCTTGTTTGACAAGCCGCGCCTGCGGATTATCGGGGTGGATCTGAAAAAACTGACTCATCTACAGACCTCGATCCTAGTTACTGCCATAGTTCCCAAACGCCTTTATTGTCGCCGACCAAAGCCGTTTCTACCCCGATTGCAGAACCCCAGGTCGAGTCGGCATGGTAATCGCTTCCCAGAGACAGATGGAGGTCGAGCTCATTCGCAAATCGACGCACCGTTAACCGTGAATCGGTATCTGCGGTGCCCAATGGCAGTTCGATACTCTGCCCACCAGCCTGCCTAAAAGCCAACACCAAACGCTTTAGTTTTGCTCGTGTCATGCCGTAATGATGAGGATGAGCTAACACGGCAACGCCGCCTGCCTTGGTAATCGCTTGCACAGCGAGCTCTAGATCGGGCCAAAACGATTTCACGTCGCCTATTCTACCGCGCCCGAGCCAGCGTTTGAACGCTTTATCCAGAGTTTCGCAGTGTCCCTCTTGTACCAGCCAACGAGCAAAATGTGGTCGACCGAGCACCGCCCCATCCGCTATTTGCACCGCGCCTTCTAAAGCACCATGAAAACCTTGCTTAACCAGTCGATTCGCAATCAGCTCAGCACGGTCAGATCGAGCCTGGTCGATCTGAGCCAAGTACGCCACTAAACTCGGGCTATTGGGATCAAAATTCAAGCCAACCACATGAATAGAAACGCCCTGCCAGCAGGTCGACAACTCAACTCCTGAGACCAAACGTAACAACGACTCACCCAAACTAGCCTGCACTTGTGCTGCCAGATGAACGCCTTTTACGGTATCGTGGTCGGTAATTGCAAACATCTGAACATCATTATCACGCGCACGTTGTAACAGCTCTGCGACAGACAAAGCGCCGTCCGAGCAATCAGAATGTGTGTGAAAATCAACCCGCATCGAGTCAGAACCTCTTGCTTGTCGGGAAATGAGAGCGCAGATGCCACAACCTGAGGTGTTTTACCCCGTGTTGCGTTACCATAGCCGCAGTGTATCACGATCTAATCAGAGGCCCGATGAAACAACTTCTTGAATTCATCCCTATTATTCTTTTCTTTGTGGTGTATCAGCAGAACGGGGCGACCTATTCCTTCGGGGAGACCCAAATCACTATCGATGGTATCTACACTGCAACGCTGGTGCTCATGGTGGCGTCAACCCTACAAGTGTTTGGTACAGCAGCGTGGGAGCGCAAGTTCGAGAAAAGGGGCTTGTGGACCTTGGCTGCCGTGCTCGCCTTTGGCGCAGCAACGATTTTACTGCGCAATGAGTTATTCATTCAGTGGAAGCCCACCGTATTCAACTGGGTGCTGGCTCTGCTGTTTATTGGCTCGCAATTTATTGGCAAAAAAACCATTATGGAGCGCACCCTAGGCTCGCAACTGACGCTGCCAAAAGTCGCGTGGACTAAACTCAATCTGTTGTGGAGCGCTCACTTTTCTATCGTAGGCGCTCTAAACCTCTACGTGGCGTATGGCTTTAGCGAAGAAATCTGGGTGAGCTATAAGCTGTATTCAGCGATCGGCTTTACCCTCTTGCTGACCGCTCTGACTGCGATACTCATGACACCCTACTTAAAAGCGCTTAAAACCGACCAAGCTCCCGAGGAATCCTGACCTGTGCTGTTTTATATTTTGTGTACCGATAAGCCCGACCATCATGATTTGCGAGCGGCGACACGCAGCGATCACTTAGCGTATATCGAACAATTGGTGGCGCAGGGCAGACTCATCACCGCCGGCCCGATCCCCTCGCAACCCAGCAATGACCCCACTGTGCCAGTCGAGGGCAGTCTGATTATCGCTGAATTCACAAACGCGACTGAAGCACAGCACTGGGCGGAGAATGATCCTTATGCCAGGGCTGGCTTGTTCGAGTCTGTATCGATCAAGCCCTATCGCAAGGTGCTGCCATGAGAACAGAGGGCGCTGTTGGAGCCACCTCCTACATTCGATATACTCGTGCATTTGCGAGAACAAGCATGTATTCAAAATCCATCATCACCGCAGTCTCGGTGCTCCTTCTGAGCACACTCTGTGCGTCAGCGATGGCAGCGACTCGATATATCAATGATGAACACTTCGTCCCTTTGCGCAGCGGGCCCGGTGGTGAGTTTCGAATTGTGCATCGAGGGCTACCTAC
>DOVB01000188.1 GCA_003520285.1 Halieaceae bacterium | reverse complement strand
CCGATTCTGTTCGTGTGCGCGGCCATTCACGGAGATGAGATTAACGGCGTTGAGATCATTCGCCGCTTGCTGGTGAGCCCGCTGCTGAACAAGGTGCGCGGAGCCTTGATTACGGTCCCCATTGTGAACGTTTATGGATTCGTCAATCAAACGCGAGAGCTGCCTGATGGTCGCGATCTGAATCGCAGCTTCCCCGGTTCTGCAAGTGGATCGCTCGCAGCGCGCATCGCTGAAACATTCATGACTGAAATCGTCGCGCACAGTACGCATGGCATCGACCTGCATACAGGTGCCAGACATCGCTGCAATTTCCCTCAGATCAGAGCGAACCTGTTCGATCCTGAAACACTGGCAATGACCAATGCCTTCGGCGCTCCGATCGCTATTAATGCTCGGATTCGAGACGGCTCGCTGCGCCAGGCGGCAGCTGAACGTGGTGTGCCGGTCTTGCTCTACGAATCGTGCGAAGCTTTGCGCTTCGACGAAATTTACATCCGCGCAGGGGTAAAAGGGATTTTGAATGCCATGCGTCATATCGGAATGCTGCGTAAGAGCCGCGCTAAAATAAAACCACCCATGATCAGTGAACGAACCGCATGGGTGCGGGCACCCGATAGCGGTATTCTGCGCGTACTTGTATCACTCGGGGAGTTTGTCGAAGCGGGCCAAGTCATCGGTATTATCGCAGATCCCTTGGGGACGAGAGAGGTGGCTGTCATCGCCGATGAAAGCGGTATTGTGATTGGTCGAACAAACTTGCCTCTGGCCTATGAGGGCGACGCCTTGTTCCACGTAGCCCAGGTCAGTTCAGAACACGATTGGAAGCTAGAGACGTTTAACGAGACCTTTTCGCCCGAGTCAATGACGTCATCCGAGGTGACGCAGGAGCCTCCTATCGCGCTTTGAGCAGTACCTTTGTGTTGCGAGGCGCGGCTTTGGGGGCCGTGTTTGAATGCGACTGTGTGAGTTGAGAATGTGACGGCGGAACGCCGCTGGGAGAATGACATGGTAAAGATTTCAGGGCAGTGCTTGCGGTGGTTACTGAGAGGGTTTTTGGTGCTGAGTATCAGTGGCACGCAGGCCAGTTCGCCACTCACCGCTGGGCAGTTGTTGCCGCTACTGTCTATCGATACCGAGGGCGAGCTACTGCTTCAAGATGGAGCGCGCCAGTTCGAGCCTTGGCAGTCCGACAGTGGGCTCGGGCAACCACAGGTGATCCAATACATGGCCGCCCGCAGTTCTACCAGTAAGCTCAACGAGCCTCTGACCGACGCCCTAAAGCGTGCCGCATTCCCATCCGGCGCGGTGCGAGTTACGACAATTCTTAACCTCGCAGATGCCGCGTGGGGGACCCGCGGGTTCGTACTGAATGAGCTGGAAAACAACAAGAAAAAGTACCCAGAGGCTATTTTGGTTGTGGACGAGGCTGGTGCTGGGCTGCAACAGTGGCAATTGACGCCAAAAAACTCTGCTATTGCCGTGGTTGCTCCAGATGGTGCTGTCGCCCTGTTCCACGAGGGGCCAATGGATAGCGCCGGGATTGAGCAGGTGCTAGCCATGATTCAGGGTTGGATTAGCGAGTAGTAGTCCAAATGAGAAGTTTCAGGATACCGCATACGCTCACCCTGCTTTTCGGCATGATGGTGCTCGCGATGGTCGCTACTTGGATCGTGCCCCAAGGTTTCTTCGAAACCGAGCTCCTTGCTAATGGTCGCAATGCTGTGGTGCCCGGTACCTTTGCTTTGATCGAAGACCGCCGCTACCTGACACCTTAGCCCTCAATCACAAGCTGATTTTGGGTACTTTCGGGCTGACAATCGCGATCATCGCCTGGGGTATTCGGATGCACGGTTGGTCTCTGTATGAGCTCAGTGCCTGTTTCATTGCTTGGGGATTGTTGACCAGTGTAATGGGTCGTCTCCAAGCTGACACGGTCGCCAGCACCTTTATTAATAGTGCCACTTGCAGATTTACTGGGTATACCTCGTCAGGTCGCAGTGCTGGCTTACCAGTTCGGTGATGGCTTCTCTAACATCATTATCCCCACCAATGCTGTAATGATGGGTATTATCGGTATCGCCGGTGTGCCTTATGGGCACTTGTTTCGCTTCTGCCTGCCCCTGCTGCTGAAACTGATGGCGGCCGCCGCGTTGTTATTGGTGCTGGCAGTCTGTTATGTAATGTTACTTGCAGTAAAGAAGTATCGCCAGATGTAGTATTTGAACAGCAGAAAAAAGCTACAGTCCGCCTGATTTTTTGCTCTCGCACATGAACGAACACGAGCTTCTTTTTGCTAACGTTGTGGTAAGATTGTAAAAGGAGTCAACGCAATTGTTGTGATGTTGGCATGTGAATTGTTTTTAATTTTATCTTATTGATTTATCGGGTCTTTTATGTGCGCACAATACGTATACACAATGAATCGCGTAGGCAAAATAGTGCCTCCCAAGCGCAAAATCTTGGAAGATATTTCGCTGTCTTTTTTCCCCGGCGCCAAGATTGGTGTATTGGGTCTGAATGGTTCTGGTAAATCAACGCTGCTGCGAATCATGGCGGGTCTCGATACCGATATATTGGGTGAGGCTCGCCCACAACCTGACCTGAAGATTGGCTATCTCGAGCAAGAACCCAAACTTGATCCGAATAAGACGGTGCGCGGCAATGTCGAAGAGGGCGTACGGGAAGCTATTGATGCGCTGAGCGCACTAGAACAAGTGTACGCAGATTACGCCGAACCCGATGCGGATTTCGACGCACTTGCAAAGAAGCAGGCGCAGTTAGAAGACATCATTCAGGCGACCGATGCACACAATTTAGACCATACCCTGGAAGTGGCGGCAGATGCCTTAAGACTTCCGCCATGGGATGCCGATGTGACTACTTTGTCGGGTGGTGAGCGCCGTCGAGTAGCACTCTGCCGCTTACTGTTGTCTAAGCCCGATATGCTCTTGTTAGACGAGCCGACTAACCATTTAGATGCAGAGAGTGTGGCCTGGTTGGAGCGTTTTCTTCATGACTTCCCAGGTACCGTGGTGGCGATCACTCACGATCGCTATTTTTTAGACAATGCGGCGGGTTGGATTCTAGAGCTTGATCGCGGTCGAGGTATTCCTTACGAGGGCAACTATTCAGATTGGCTAGATGCGAAAGAGAAGCGTCTCGAGCAAGAGAAAAGACAAGAGGCTTCGCATCAGAAAGCGATTCGCTCCGAACTCGAGTGGGTGCGCAGCAACGCTAAGGGGCGTCAAACGAAGAGTAAGGCACGCCTGGCGCGCTTTGATGAGCTGCAGTCGCAGGAGTTCCAGACCCGTAATGAAACCAATGAAATATATATTCCACCGGGTCCCCGTTTGGGTGACAAGGTAATAGAGGTGAGCGGGCTGCGCAAAAGCTATGGTGATCGCCTGCTATTTGATGATGTCAGCTTCACAGTCCCGAAAGGAAGTATCGTTGGCATTATTGGTGCCAACGGGATGGGTAAATCGACACTGTTTAAAATGTTGGTCGGCACAGAGCAGCCCGATGCAGGCACTGTTACCCTAGGCGAGACCGTTCAGATCGCCTACGTGGATCAATCCAGAGATGAGCTCGCCGGCGATAAAACCGTGTGGGAAGAAATTTCAGATGGTTTGGATGTGATGCGCATCGGTACCTATGAAACACACTCGCGCTCCTACTGTGGCCGATTCAACTTTAAAGGGAGTGATCAGCAAAAATTTGTGAAGGATCTCTCAGGAGGGGAACGTAATCGTCTGCACCTCGCCAAGCTTCTGAAGCAAGGCGCCAACGTGCTGCTGCTGGATGAGCCGACCAACGATCTGGATGTCGAAACTCTGCGAGCGCTCGAAGAGGCGGTATTAGCCTTCCCCGGAAGCGCGATGGTCATTTCCCACGATCGTTGGTTCTTAGATCGGGTTGCCACTCATATCTTGGCTTATGAAGATGATGGCGGTGTGATATTTCACGAAGGCAATTACACCGATTATGAAGAAGATCG
>DOVB01000085.1:2930-4277 GCA_003520285.1 Halieaceae bacterium | reverse complement strand
TCATCGACCGCTTTGACCAGATCCTTGCCGTGCCCAAAGTAGGTTTTTAAATGTTTTACGGAGATAAGCGCATCTGAGCTTTGCGCCAGTATCTCTTTCGTTTTTCTGGGTATCGCTGCCAGCAGCTTTTGCGTGTACGGGTGTTGTGCGTGGGTGAATATCGCCGTGCGATCACCTTGTTCTACCATCACGCCTTTTTCCATAACGATAATTTGATCGGCGATATCAGCGACTACGGCCAAATCGTGGCTGATGAAAATAACACCAATGTCTCGCCGTTTTTGAAGATCGGCGATGAGCGCCAGAATTTGTGCCTGAATTGTCACGTCTAGCGCAGTGGTCGGTTCGTCTGCAATCAGTAGTTTGGGCTCGTTGATCAGCGCCATTGCAATCATGACGCGTTGGCGCATGCCCCCCGAAAATTCGTGTGGGTAGTTATTAATGGTGGTTTCCGGGTCTCGGATGCCCACCTCGACCAAGAGCTCTTTGGCACGCTGTAGTGCTTCTTTCTTGCCCACTTTTTTGTGGAACCGGAGGGGCTCTATGAGCTGATCTCCAACGGTCATAAAGGGATTAAGGCAGGTCATGGGATCTTGAAATACCATGGCGATATCGCGACCACGGACCGCTCGAAGTTCTGACTCTGGCAGGGCGAGGAGGTCCTGACCCTCGAACCAGGCCTCTCCCGATTCGATACTCGCCGGGGGTTGCGGTAGCAGTCCGAGTAAGCTGTAGCATGCAACCGATTTACCCGAGCCGGACTCGCCGATAATAGCAGTAATCTGACCTTTCTCTACGGTAAAGCTCAAGTCGTTAACAGCGATGGTGTGGCCGTTGCGAGTGTTAAAATCGACTCGCAAATGTGACACATTTAGTAGACTCATCTGCGGCTCCTCAATCGGCTGAGCGGCGCACGTCAAGTGCATCGCGTAGGCCGTCTCCTAGGAAGTTCAAAGCGAATAGGGTAATGGTCAGAGCAAGCCCTGGGTAGATCAATAGCCACGGGTACTCTTCCATGGTTTCGGCGCCGTATGAGATCAGTAGCCCCCAAGACGTCTTGGGCGGCTGTATCCCCAAGCCTAAAAAGCTCAGGAAAGCTTCGAGCAGCATCACGCTCGGAATTGTCAGGGTGGTGTAGACAATAATCGGCCCTAAGGCGTTAGGTACGAGGTGTTTACGAACGATGGTCAGTGGTGACAGACCCAGAGATATCGCAGCTTCAACAAACTCCTGTTGGCGGAGAGCTTGAACTTGGCCTCGCATAATCCGCGCCATGGTCAGCCATTCAACGGCACCGATCGCCAAGAACAACAATAGTAAGTTGCGTCCAAAGACGACCATCAGTAA
>DOVB01000085.1:0-2636 GCA_003520285.1 Halieaceae bacterium | reverse complement strand
ACAGCCAATGAGATACGACCGCCATACATGATCTGAGTCAGAAGATCTCGACCAAAGACATCGGTGCCGAGCCAATGGGCTGCGGAGGGGGGTGTTGCCCCAAGGTTCAGGTTCTGGGCGTCATAGGCATAGGGTGCGATCCAAGGCGTGAGTATTGCAATCGTCACAAAAGCGCCCAGGACCAAGAGCCCCGCGAGTGCCAGTCGATTTTTGCGGAGACGCCGCCAAGCATCCTCCCACAATGAAGTGCCTTTCTCAGCGTACATAGTGATATCAGTCATGGCTTATTCACTCAGCTGGGCGCGCAGACGTGGGTTGAGCCACGCAGCGACAATATCAGATAACAGATTGAACAACACGATCAGGGTCGACAAGAATACAGTAGTCCCCAGGATCATCGTGTAATCTCGATTGAACGCCGCTTGAACATAAAAACGGCCTAAACCAGGGATCTGGAAAATGGTTTCCACCACGAATGACCCTGCGAGTAATCCTGCAAATGCTGGGCCTAAGAAAGTGATGACGGGTAGCATGCCTCCGCGAAGGCCATGTTTCAGCACGACCTGCCATTCTGGTAAACCTTTGGCGCGAGCAGTTCGGATATAGTCCTGTGATAGCACGTCTAGCATGCCGGCTCGAGATAAGCGTGCCACGTAGGCGGCGTAAGCCGCTCCTAGCGTGATGCTGGGTAAGATTTTATCTCCCGGAATATCACCCCATCCCGAGACTGGGAGCCAATCAAGCTGAATGCCGAACACTAAGACCAGGAGTGGGCCGAGCAAAAAAGTGGGCATACAGATACCAATCATGGCAAAAGACATAGGGATATAATCTTGCAAGGTATTGGGTCTGAGTGCGGCTAAGATTCCGGCCAGACTCCCGATGAAAATAGCAATCAAGAGCGCATAAGCTCCGAGTTCTGCCGTTGCCGGTAGTCCCGATTCAATCAGCTCATTGATAGTGCGTCCTGGGTATTTAAAAGAGGGGCCAAGGTCACCTTGAGCGAGATCCTTCAGATAAGCGAAGTACTGTTCATGGAGCGGCAGGTCAAGACGATACTGGCGCTCGAGAGCTTGCTTCACCTCCGGTATCACCGCTTTTTCCGCATCGAAGGGTCCGCCAGGTGCCGCCCGCACCAGAAAAAAAGTTGCGGTAATGACAATGAAAATGACGGGTATCGCTTGTAATAAGCGGCCTACAATAAAACGCCACATATCTTACTCCAGGTCGAGTTTTTCGTTGGGGTCAAGCCACACGTAGCGCAAGTTCAGCGAGTCCATCAAGTTAGAGGGCATACCTTTAACGCTAGGATGAGTGAGGTGCTTACTGGTGTACGTATAAATAGGGATAATCGGCATCTCTTCCATCAGCATTTTTTCGGCTTTTTGAAATAACGCGTAACGTGCATCACGCGTTGTTGCATTGGGCGCTTGTCGCAAGATTAGGTCGTCGTAGTCATCGCTACGGAAGCCGGTGTTGTTATTGCCGCCGCCGCTAATGAATAAATCAAGAAAATTGTTAGGATCTACGTAGTCCCCAATCCAGCCGCGCCTGGCGATCTGAAAGTTCAGCTGATTCACCGAATCGAGATAGACTTTCCATTCCTGATTGGCGAGGGTCACTTCGATGTTGAGTGTATCTTTCCACATTTGCTGAATGGCAACGGCGACTTTGCGATGGTTCTCACTGGTGTTATAGGTCAGTTCGAGTCCAGGCCATCCTTCGCCATTGGGATATCCGGCCTCCGCCAGCAGGGCTCTGGCTTGCTCAGGATCGTAGCCAAACGTTATTGGGGGGAAATAACCCAAAGTATCTGGAGGTGTGATTGAATATGCTGGCACATAGGCGTTTTGAAGTACTGTGCTCACTAGCGTGTCGCGATCTACAGCCATCGAAAGCGCGCGTCTGACACGCGAGTCCGTCAACGGCGCACGCTCGGTGTTCAAAAGATAATAATAGGTGCCCAAGTAGGGGGCTTGCACAAATGGAGTCCGCTTCATCGCCTGATAAACAGGAATTTTATCTAGCGGGACCTCGTTGGTGTGATGTAGCTGCTCAGCGCGGAACATGCGTTCCTCACTGGTCAGATTTTCGGTCGGATAGAACATGACAGCGTTCAATTTAACTTTGTCAGCGTTCCAATAATTGGGGTTCTTCTCGACACGAATATAGCGGTTGAGTTTCCACTCCGACAAGATGAACGGACCATTGCTTACGATGTTGTCAACTCGGGTCCAGGGGGTGAAGCGACTGGTTGCTCCGCCATGCGCAGTCACAGTTTCGGGATGTACAGCAAAGGTTGAGTAGTGGTCCATGAGCTGAATAAAGTAGGGCGTCGGGGCGTTCAGTTTTACCTCTAGGGTTCGCTCATCAATCGCTTTAACGCCGACCTGATCGGGATCTAACAATCGGCCAGTGGCGTATTCTTCAGCATTGATCAACGGATAGAGCATGTAAGCATATTGATTGCCCATCTCGGGATTCAGAGCCCTTCGCCATGACCAGACATAATCGTGCGCAGTAACGGGCTCACCATTAGACCAAGTGGCTCTGGGATTAATATGGAAAATAATAGTTCGGCCGTCTTCACTAATATCCCAGCTTTCAGCGACACCGGGTTCTGGTTCGAGCGTATA
>DOVB01000086.1 GCA_003520285.1 Halieaceae bacterium | reverse complement strand
TAGACCGTCAGGGGAAGGTTCACCTTTCGAGCATTCAAAAGTACGACTTTTCGATCGATAACACCCGAGCTCTCGAATTTTTTGATGGCACGCCATAGGGTAGATTTTGACTGGTGGAGTCTATCTGATAATTCTGCGAGCGATATGTCGGCGTCATGCTGGAGGGCTTCTAGGATTTGTCGCTCTAAATTGCTAAATGACATAATGTTCCTTTATTCGACTATATAGCGATACTTTAACTCATTTAAACCGCTTGAAAAGATTTAAATAGAAACAAAAAACCGAATATATCGAGTTATCATCCCTCACCTAAACGGTGCTGTTCAGGGATGCAATCTCATGGCGATAACAAGGGTACAAACTCAGCTCGGCGAGCAAGATTTAGTGTATTGCGATTATGGCGCGTCGGGTCGAGCGGATCCGATGATCGAAGATTATATCTCGTCAGAGGTGCTGCCTTTCATCGCCAACACCCACAGTGAGTCCTCGCTCTGCGGACAGCGGACTGGTCAACTCAGAGAACAATCGCGTGAGCTCATACGAGCCGCGGTAGGAGCGTCTGACTCGCATTGCATGATGTTCGCAGGGTCAGGGACAACCGGTGCAATGGATTTATTGGTGCGAATGTTAGCGCACGAATTCGCCTCGCAACGCGTTGAGATATTTATTGGTCCTTACGAACACCACTCGAATGATTTACCCTGGCGCGCGTCTGCTTGGCCAGTGATGCGTTGCGGTTTAGATGCGCGAGGTCACCTCGATCTCGATCAACTCAGGCTCCAATTAGAGGCGTCTGGCGCAGATCTCAAATTGGTCAGTATCTCTGCGGCATCAAACGTTACTGGGATTATTACCGATACGGAGCAAGTTGCTCGGATATGTTCTGAAGCGGGCGCGCACTTGATTCTCGATTGTGCTGCTTCAGCGCCTTATCTGCCGCTCTCGGTTCAAATAGGAGAATACCCAGTAGCCGCGATGCTATGGTCACCGCACAAGTTTTACGGCGGGCCGGGTGCGTCAGGTGTATTGGTTGTGAAACGGCAGTGGGTACCGGCAGTGCCGGTGATCAGTGGAGGCGGTACAGTGGTGTTTGTATCGGCGAGTGCGCATCACTACGTCGAGCATCTTGAGCGCTTACATGAAGCAGGTACGCCCAATATCCTGGGTGATATTCGCGCTGGTTTGGTGCTTCAGAGAAAAGCAGAATGGCCGGCAGAGACGCTCACTAGCGCATCGCTCGAACTGTCTGCAAGGATGCGAGATCGGCTTATGGCTCACAGTGACATCTGTGTACTGGGTCCAGCCGAGGGTGATTTTTTACCGACTGTCTCGTTTAACTTGCAGGCCAAGGGTGCACTCATACCTTACTCACTGGTGGTTACCTTATTGAGCGACTTATATGCAATCCAAGCACGCGGTGGATGCTCTTGTGCTGGGCCGTACGCGCATGAATTACTCGGCATTGATGAGGCGAATTCGCAGCAGTTGGCGCAACTGATGGTTGCAGGTCGGCTAGATCAAAGACCCGGATGGGTGAGGTTGAGCTTGAGCCCTACGATGAAGGCAGAAGAGGTCGAGTTTGTGTTGTCGGCGATCGAGCAACTGGCCGGATTTGCAAATGAGGCGCCTTGGGGTTATCAGAGCGATGGCGCTGGTCAATGGTTTGACCCGAACTGGCGTCGTCCACTGGCGGCGCCTCTTGGAGAGCACTCCGACAGCGCTGTTACTGCTCAATCAGCAAACTCAACTGACGAACGACTGGTCGCTGCCCAGCGCTGGTTGATTGAGCGAGCCGCCCTGGCGCGGCTGGATATCCGTCACAGCGCTTGAGCTTGTGTAAACACGGCGCAATGCGGCCACACGCTGCGTGGGTGGCGCTCTAAAAGGGTAAAGCTTCGAAGGGGCGTTTATTGCGTGACACTGGCGTGAGTTGCGCGTGCATTTTTGCAAGCGCATCGCAGGGCATTGACTCCCTTGCACTGTCGCTCAATCTGGGGTTTGATAGAACACCCGTTGACTTGAACGAGACATCCTATGAGCCATGCCACTCGCAGCTACGCCGCTTTCGATCCAGATTCACCTCTTGCCCCGATGGAGTTGACGCGCCGCAGTCTTAATCCCGATGATGTCTTGATTGATATACGGTTCTGCGGTGTGTGTCACAGTGATTTGCACACGGCGAAGAATCACTGGGGCAGAACTCAGTATCCGTTGGTACCAGGCCACGAGATCGTGGGTGTGGTGAGTGAGGTGGGTAATGCGGTCACGCGCCATGCAATCGGAGATTGGGTGGCTGTGGGTTGTTTAGTGGACGCCTGCGGGACCTGCTCTGCTTGCACCGATCACGAAGAACAGTATTGCGAAGTAGGTTCCATTGGCACGTACGGTGGTATTGGGCGAGATGGGGAGCCCACTCAAGGCGGGTACTCGAAAAGCATAGTCGTAAAAGATAGTTTTGTATTGTCGGTGCCGCAGGGCCTAGATCCAGCTGCAGCGGCACCCCTTTTATGTGCTGGAATCACCAGTTATTCGCCCTTGAATTATCACAATGTGGGGCCTGATTCTCGGGTGGGTGTCATCGGTTTAGGCGGTTTGGGGCACATGGCTGTGAAGTTTGCCGCCGCGATGGGTGCAACGGTTACGGTGTTCACCACTTCTGAATCTAAGCGTGAGGAAGCTTTTCGTTTAGGTGCGCATCATGTGGTTCTATCGACAGATCGGGCAGAGATCAAAACAGCGTATCGCTCACTAGATCTGATTGTCGATACTGTGCCGGTACCTCACGAACTGCGGGACTATTTGGTGTGTTTGAAGCGCAATGGCCATCTTGTATTGACTGGGCCTATCGGTCTACAAGAGCCTCCGGTCAATAATGGCTTGCTCATGATGGGTCGAAAGTCGATCTCTGGCTCGGCCATTGGCGGCATTGAAGAAACCCAACAGATGCTAAATTTCTGTGCGGAAACTCAGGTGACTTGCGATATCGAAATGATTGCCATGGCTGACATCAACGAAGCTTACGAGCGACTTGAGCGCAATGATGTGCACTATCGGTTTGTCATCGATATGAGCACGCTGTAAAACAACGCGATTCGGACGTCATGACGTGAAGGCTTGCGATGTCCTACTAGAGGTTTCGATGCTGGCAGAAAGCGATGATCCGTCTTTTCTCGCCGGCATCATGCTCTCTTTTTCGGAACAAAAAAAAGGCTAGCAACCGCTAACCTTTCTCGTGTTTGGCTCCGCCTGCTGGGCTCGAACCAGCGACCCAATGATTAACAGTCATTTGCTCTACCAACTGAGCTAAGGCGGAAGGAAATCATCCAGAGGCGCGAATAATATAGAGCAGAAAGTCGCTGGTCAACCCCTCAAAGTGATCGCTCTTCGTGTTTCTGCGTGGAGTCACCTATAATGTCTGGCTTACATCTTTTAGCCTCGAAAGAACAGGGAACCATGTGGCCAAGCCTTTCAAAGTAGAATCAAAGTATCAGCCAGCTGGCGACCAGCCGCAGGCGATTGAAAAGCTGGTTGAGGGGATTCAGGCTGGGCTTGCCTCGCAGACGCTTCTGGGTGTCACTGGCTCAGGAAAAACCTTCACCATGGCCCATGTGGTCGAGCAGATCCAGCGCCCAACGATTGTCATGGCGCACAACAAGACCCTGGCTGCACAGCTTTATGGGGAGTTCAAAGAGTTTTTCCCCAACAATGCGATCGAGTATTTCGTCTCTTACTACGACTACTACCAGCCTGAAGCCTACGTGCCATCGTCTGATACCTTTATCGAGAAAGACGCCTCGGTGAATGACCACATCGAGCAGATGAGGCTGTCAGCCACTAAAGCCCTGATGGAGCGGCAAGATTGCTTGGTGGTGGCGACGGTATCGGCGATTTATGGTTTAGGGGATCCTAAATCCTATTTCAAGATGATCTTACATGTCTCACGCGGCGAAGTGATCAACCAACGCCAATTGCTCGCGCAGCTCGCTGAACTCCAGTACACCCGCAATGACATTGCTTTCAGTCGAGGCACCTATCGTGTCCGTGGCGATGTGATAGATATTTTTCCAGCTGATTCCGAGCGAGAGGCGGTTCGAATAGAGCTGTTCGATGAAGAGGTGGACAACATTCTTATCTTCGATCCCCTGACTGGCGCGGTTGAGGCGAAGATACCCAGAGTCACTATCTTTCCAAAATCTCACTACGTGACATCTCGCGATATTATGCTCAACGCGATTGATGAAATTGAGCAAGAGTTGGAGCAGCGTCTTAAGCAACTGAATGACAATAACAAGTTGGTTGAAGCACAACGTCTGCAACAGCGGACGCGCTACGATATTGAAATGATCCGTGAGCTTGGTTACTGCCAAGGCGTCGAGAACTACTCGCGATATCTATCGGGTCGCGGTCCCGGTGAGCCGCCGCCCACCCTATTTGAGTATTTACCCGACAACGCGCTAGTGATCAT
>DOVB01000026.1:810-2671 GCA_003520285.1 Halieaceae bacterium | reverse complement strand
CTGGCAGATATTACCGCACAAGCGGGTCTTGTCACCGTGCCTAAGCCAGAATCGCAGCGGTTCCGTCAGGTCGAGTTCCTGCCCTTATCAGGCAACCGTGTCCTGGTGATTTTGGTGATCAATCAACATGAGGTGCAAAATAAGATTATCCAAACGCATGAGCCGTTCGATGCAGAGCAGCTGAAAGCCGCCGCGACACTGATTAATGAGCAATTCTCCGGCTGTACGCTTGAAGAGATCGATGTGCGGCTTAAACACGAGCTACAAGAGGCAAGATCTCGAATTGATCGACTGATGGAAGACAATCTGACCTTCGCCAACAAGGCACTGTTGCCGTCGGTGGGCAGCGATAATGATTACTGTATGGCGGGAGAGTCTCGTTTGTTGGATGCGGCGTCGCCCGATGAGTTGGCGCATTTAAAGACTTTGTTCGGTGCTCTTGAACGAAAAAAAGAGGTTTTGCATCTTCTCGAGCAGTCGTCTAGCGCCCAAGGCGTTAAGATTTTTATCGGTCAAGAAGCCGGTTTGAGTGTACTTGGTAATTTTTCACTGATCACTGCACCTTATGGTGATGGCAAGAAAACGTTGGGCGTATTAGGCGTTATTGGTCCCACTCGAATGGAATATAACCGAGTTATTCCAGTGGTTGATTTAACGGCTCGAATGCTGACGCAGGCTTTATCAAACTGATCCCTTGAAAATTCGCAAACCTCCCCAATTAATGACAGATGTATAAGTTTGTTATTAGAGAATGCTAAGGGGATGTGTAATGAGTGACGAAAAAGACTCCGCCTCAGTGGGTGATGAGGCTCTAAACACCGAGCAAAATCAAGCGCCGGAAGCTAGTGAAGCCGTTGATCAAGATCTGGCGAGCGATGATAGTGCGCCTGAATCCGAGAGTGAGATTGATCCGCACGCGCGGATTGATGAGCTCGAACTGGCGCTAGCCGCAGCGAAGGAATCCGTCCTCAGAGCTCAAGCTGATGCCATCAATTCGCAGCGTCGAGCAGAGAAAGAAGTCGAGAAGGCACGTAAGTTTGCCCTTGAGGGCTTCTCTAGGGAAGTGCTCGTGGTGGCCGACAACCTTGAACGCGCGCTCAGCGTGGTGGATCAAACCGATCAGTCCTTGCAACCCATCGTTGAGGGTATCGAGTTAACCCTTAAAAGCTTTTCAGACGTGTTGGCAAAATACAATATCGAAGCGGTTGAGCCCATGGGCGAGCCCTTCGATCCCCAGTTACATCAAGCGATGAGTATGGTGCCCAATCCTGAGGTTGAGCCTAATACAGTCATTGCCGTCATGCAGAAGGGCTACACCCTGAATGGGCGTCTGATTCGCCCGGCCATGGTGATTGTCAGCAAGGCTGACTAGACCTTTTTCTGGGAGAGGACTTGAAAAAGTCGCTCTCACCCACATATAAGATGCAACGAAAACACAGCGTGCCGCAGTAGGCGGCATCAGTAGGAGAAATAGTATGGGTAGAATTATAGGAATCGATTTAGGCACCACCAACTCATGTGTGGCGGTGTTAGATGGCGATAAGCCCCGCGTGATTGAAAACTCAGAGGGCGATCGCACCACGCCTTCTGTTGTGGGTTACACCGATGACGGCGAGATTCTCGTCGGTCAGAGTGCTAAGCGACAATCAGTGACGAATCCCAAGAATACGCTATACGCAGTAAAGCGACTGATTGGCCGAAAGTTCACCGACGACGTCGTTCAGAAAGATATCAAAATGGTGCCTTATTCGATTGTGGCCGCCGATAACGGTGACGCCTGGGTCGAAGTGAAAGGTAAAAAAATGGCGCCACCGCAAGTGTCGGCTCAGGTGCTGATGAAGATGAAAAAAACTGCTGAAGA
>DOVB01000026.1:0-608 GCA_003520285.1 Halieaceae bacterium | reverse complement strand
ATGGATAAGGTGAAGGGCGACAATACCGTCGCTGTTTACGACTTGGGTGGCGGTACTTTTGATATCTCGATTATTGAAATTGCCGAGGTTGATGGTGAGCATCAGTTTGAGGTTCTGGCGACTAATGGGGATACCTTTTTAGGTGGGGAAGATTTCGATTTGCGGCTTATCGAATATTTGGCCGGCGAATTCAAGAAAGAGAATGGTATCAATCTTCACAGTGATCCCTTGGCACTGCAGCGTTTGAAAGAAGCTGCCGAGAAAGCGAAGATCGAGTTATCGAGTTCGCAGGCGACTGAGGTTAATCTGCCGTATATCACTGCCGATGCCACTGGTCCCAAGCACTTGGTCGTTAAGTTGACCCGCAGCAAGCTGGAGTCTTTGGTCGAGGACCTTGTTAAGCGTTCACTCGATCCTGTGAAATTGGCGCTGAAAGATGCGGGCTTAAGTCCAAGTGATATTAACGATGTGATTCTAGTGGGCGGGCAAACTCGAATGCCGATGGTTCAAAGCGCCGTGACCGAATTTTTTGGGAAGGAGCCGCGTCGCGACGTCAATCCAGATGAAGCCGTAGCCGTAGGCGCTTCGATCCAGGGTGCAGTTCTTTC